>JAHDHG010000005.1:0-23283 GCA_020631435.1 Bacteriovoracaceae bacterium
ATGTTTACGTGTGGTTTAGATCGGTCGAATTTTTCTTTTGCCATAATATTCTCCTTAATTATTTAAGTAAGGAAATTATCCATAAAGTAGCTATTGCTGACAAGATTTATTTAAAATCTACTAGAAATTATCTTTAATTGACAAAAGTTAATTAAACTTTAAATCAAAACGATAATCTTTATTTTCTGAGTACATTAACGCTGTCCCTACTAACTTATTATTAGAATTAAGTATGAATGAAAGATCGATTAACTCGATACTTGATATAAAGTCAGATATAATTTTTGAATTCAGTCCTGGGCTGCATTTTTCATATTTATTAGTCCAGATATAACCCTTATGAAAGTTTAGCTTCTGAGGGATATAGATGTCTCTCACCTTAAAATAACAAGAGCTTTCCGAATCCTTAAGTTTAATTTCCAAAAACGAATCATCTCCTTTATTTAACAACGAAAAAGAAGCCGCGGTATTAAACTCTTTGATTAAAATATTTCCTTCTACTAAATATTTTTGTGCAAATGCATATGGAAAAAGAAACATCAAAAAAATTACTATTTTCATTAAATACATATCCTTGCTGAATTAGTTCCGCAATGTACCTCTCCATTTAGCAAATGATATCCTATATCATGAACAAAAGATGTATCAATTCCTAATTCTCCAAGTTTCTTTTGAACATAATTATCAAATTCTTCAAAATATGTCCTTGGCAAAAGAACTTTTGACGCTTCTCCAGGTGGAGTTTCCACTACACCATTAACCAAGTCAGGAAGATATGATCCTCCACTTCTAAAAAACACTGGAATTTCCAGGATTGCAGGGGTTTTACAATTAGTTGAATTTTTTAATTCATTAACAATTAGTTTTTTATTATTCTCCATTATCTCTTTAGGGCTAAACTTATCACCTCCCTCCAAGTTTTGTTTCTTAAGAATTTGATATTCTCTACTTTTCAAGAAATTTGATACTTCTTGCCCATTAATGCATTTTTTTTTGTATATTTCAGAAATTGTGCTTTTCGAAATCACGCTTCTTTCACCCATCCCCCTAAGGGCACGAAAAGAGTAATCTTTGCACTTATCATTACTACCCCCCGAAGGAGTTAATCCTTCTATAGATGCATGAGCTACGTTTGTAAAAAAATATTGAAAAATTGAATCAAAATTATACCCTTGTTTAATATTTTTTATATCTTTCTCAAGCAAATCAAATGCTTTTTGAGGACTAGCTAACATAACAGCAAAGTCACATGGTGCAGGTTTATTTGTTTTTACTATATTAACTATCTCATCTACATGACCAACGTTTAGAAATGAAACATCTAACTCAAGCAATTTATTTCCCTGGTTGATTAACTTCTCTTTGGTGATTTTTTGATTCTTAGACATATACGGAATTTTTCTTTCTTCCCCTAAACCATGATTAAATCCATATCCTTCACTTTTTATTATTCCAGTATAAAATGTCCCTCCAGGAAGGACTTCTAGATTACCCCCACTATCCATCGAGTTTCTGTCTTTTGATTCAATAAAATCTGGGGGTAAATAGTATGGGATATCACATTTCTTTGCTAGCTCACATGCCAATCGGTCTTCAAATGAAGTATTGCTCTCAGCGTGGTTTTTCAATTGCATAATTGTTGGCTTGCCATCTTTTAAAACAAATTGAAAACTGTCTTGAATCCACCTACTAACTTTGGGAGTGGTTTTAGTTTCAATAATGTTTACTCTTTTTGAATTTAAGACAGAAAGCAATTCTGGGTTGTTTTTCAAATTTGAAATTAAGTTTTTAGGTAAAATAATATTGAGCTTTCCAGAAGAAAATTCTTTTAAATAATTCTTTGCATAATCATACACAAAGTTATCATTGTCCCCTGAATAAAGAACAAAAGTTGCCCCTGTAGGATATGTGTTATCCAAACCCGAAATTTTATCATTTTTCTTCGGACAAGATGGTAATGTTATTTTACCACCATTAAAGTCTGAGTGATGTGCCAAACAATAATTTGTCGTTGTCTGATCAAGTAAATCTTTTAATTCTCCAAGAGGCTCAAAACCACATCTTTCATCTAACATTTCATCGCTTGCCTCACAATCAGGAATTAAAGATTCGCTATTAGATAACGAGAAATAAGAAGCAAGATTTGTATCTGCCTCTACATTAAAAATAAAAAAAACAATCCAATATAAGATTTTCATGAAATATTAATTTAAATTATATTTCATCTATTTGCAGGCAAACGCAGAAGGTAAGAAATTCAATTTATCTACTTAAATTAGTTGACTAAAAAAGTATTAATTATCAATATCAAGTATAAGCTCGCGTGGCTCAGGGGTAGAGCACTCCCTTGGTAAGGGAGAGGTCACGGGTTCAAATCCCGTCGTGAGCTCCAGATATGTAATTATTTACAAAGGCATTGATTTTTATCAATTAAGAACATTATATGTGCGTGTTCTCCTTACCCCCGATTTAAAATTAACCGAAAATTCTAAGGTCTTACGCTTTAACCACTTTGCAGGTTTACTTTTTTGTAACGATTGATCAAAAGATATTTTTAATCTATTTTCATTATTAAGAGTTTTGAGCACATCTACTGCTCCCACATAAAAAAGATTTTCACTCGTCAAACTTCCTCCTTCTAAATTTTCTCTTCCATTTACAAAAATTTCAATCATTGATTTCGCTTTCTCAAGTATTTCAAATCTTAAATCTGGCAAGGAGGGAGAAAAAACAACTACTGCCTTTATTTCTTCATTACTTAGACCCTCTATTTTTTTTAAATTTAATCTTTGATTATCTTTTTTAAAGTAATATCGCTGAACAGAATTTATTGCTCTATTATTAAGAAATTCTCTTTCGTACACTACTTCTGAAGGTGAATTTAAAATACACTTAAATTCTTCTTTTTCCGCTGGGGTAGAAGAAAAACCAACGAGGTATTGCGATATAAGTGCTTTTACTGGAATAAAACCAAATATTCTTTGTATCTTTTGATTTGATTTCTCTGAATATTTGATAGCAAAAACATCTCTAACTCTTGAGTGTATATCCAACAACGAAAAAATACTATTTTCGGAGTGATTCATCGTATGAGAGTTTCTTCGATTTTTCTTTCGAGAATTTTTAACTTTAAACTTTTCTCGTTTCTCAAAATTATCTAAGCTTGCTCCTTTCTTTAAATAAAAAGTTAAATCAACCTCTGATTTCAATCCTGAAAGCTGTCTATCTTTTAGTATTTCTTTTCTGTCATAACGAACTTTAAAAAAATCTTTTCCTTCAGATTTTTTATGATGTACTTCTAAAGCTCCTGGATATGCATCAATGCTTAGCTTATTACAAAAATCTTGAACGATATGTTTATCTTCTTCAGAGCTTGGTAAAATAACAAATTGATCCCCGTTAACAAATGATTCTAATACGAACCAAATCAATTCTCCGCTTTCTTCGGTAAGCGCTATTAATTCAATCATATTTATTCGTTTGTTTTTTGTAACTCCAAAAACAAAATCATAAGGCATACCAACATTGAAAAAATTTAAAAAAAACATTGGGTGTTTGCCGCTTAAAATTTGATGGCCATACTCAGGGCTAGTTAAGATTCCTTTTTGAAAATTTGAAACAATTTTAGGTGATTTTGATGTAAGGAACTCCAGGGGAATATCCTGAGCCAATAAAACATTAAAGAAACTAATACTAGATACAAAAACAACTATTCTGAACATGGATCCAAATACCATAAGAACTTACGTAATAGACTAAATACTTGAAAACTATGTAAATATTACACCACAGTATACTGCTACATTATGGTTATTATAACCTATAATATTTTTTTAAAGCTTTAATCTGAAACCTAGTAAAGGGCAGTGCTCTTTTTGCCAATTTAGGATTATCACTTCTTCCATTTAACCACTGTATAGCAGTGAACTTTCTAGCGTTAATAAACTCCAGAATATGATCAATATCTGTTTGTGATAAATCTGAATGTTTAATATATCCTTCAATTAAATAATTTCTAAGTTTTATATATTTATTTTTTTTAAATAACTTTAACTCATAATTTCTATAAACTTTATAAAGAGTCGATCCAAAATCATACATCTGAAGCCCATAGCCACAATCATCAAAATCAATAGGATTAATCATTCCATTTGAAAAAATAATATTTCCAGAATGAAGATCTGCATGAAAAAGCCCAATTTTCTTAGTTCTTTTCTCATATTTTTTTAAAATACTTAAATTTTTCTTATAAAGAATTTGCAAGGTTTCATTTTCTTTTTTTGAAAGTGAATCAATTTTGTTAAATGCACCAAGAGTTGCTTTCTTCCCAACTAAACCTTCCGCTGACCAATAATTCCTATATTTTATTTTTTGCTTTTTTCCACTTATCTGAAGCTTCGCTAATAACTCTCCCAGCTCAATAAAGTTTTCATCTTTGAATTTTGTTAAACATCTTCTCCCTTCAACCCATTTAAAAACAATAATTTGTCTTTCAATTTTTTGATCATCAAAAAAAACTCTCGTAATTAAATTATTTTTTTTATTTTGCACCGGAACGGGAACCTTGAATTCCTCATTTTTATTTAAAGAAAGAAGCCACTTTAGCTCTTCATTGATTGCTTTATCAGAGTGATAATATGGATTTTGAATTCTAAGTAAATAACCTTGATTTCTATTGTCAATGATCTTGTAAGTAGTGTTTTCACCATGTTGAATAAATGAAATGGACCTCACCCTAAACTTATAATTTGAAAGTGCCTTCAAAGCTAACTTCTTTAGGTGAAAAAGTTGAGATCGATATGTTCTCTCTTCAAACTTAATATTCAAAACTTCTTCCCTTCTCCTCTATAAGTTTTTTCAAATTCTTTATTAAAATAGACCTCATTAAAGTTTTCTAACAACTCTCCTGCCTTTGCACCTCTAAAAAATATAATCTCTCCCAAGGAAAGCTTTTCATCTGTTTTTATAGGAGTTTGAACTTCCCCACACATTTCAGTTGAAATCAGCTTGTATTTTGAATTAACTGGTGAAGGACATTTCTCTACCCCTATAGAACCAGATGCAATATAACCTCCTCCATAGAGAGTATAAACACCTTGCTCAGGATTTCTCGTAACTTCTAATGCATAAAAAAGAGCTGGCTTAATTAAAAGATTTTCATATTTATCGAATAAAGTTGAACAATAAAATCCTGAGCCCACAGTTACTTCTGTAATATGTTCCTCTTCTCTAGATGAAAAAATACTTCCAGTCCCTCCAGCATTATAAAAAAACTCACCTTTAAAGTTAGCAGAGAGAAAATCTGCTATTTCACCTCTTAATTTATTTATTCTAGAGATCGATTTTTTCTTTAAAAGCTTAACAACAAAATCTTTTAAAAAATTTTCAGACTTATCAGTTACTCCTGCAACTTGAGCTTCATATCCCATCGCACCTTTAAAGATAAATTTTTCAGACTTATCTACCTCTTTAAAAATTAAAGCAAATTGTTCTTTGTTTTTTACTGAAGATCGATAAACCCCAAAATTTAATCCTGGAACCTTTAATGACATATCTATATCGATACAAATATTTATTTTTCCTAAAATTGATTGGTCTAAAATTTTCAAATGATCTATAGAATCAACCATGAATGTCACTTCATTTAAATCATCTCTTCCTGAAAATTTTTCTAGAATACTTTTATTCACACATGGATATGCAATTAAAATGTTTTTCAATCCATTATCAAGTAACCATAAAGTTTCTTCAGGTGAAAAACTCATATAACCATTAAAATTTTTTCCAATTTTTTCTTTTAAATATTTTAAAACACCAAGAGATCTTATGGATTTTGTCGCAACTCTAATCTTTTTATTTGATAACTCTCGACAAAAATACTCAACATTATAATTAAAAGCATCCATTTCTATCAAGGCACAAGGTTTTTTTAGATTTTTTAAAGACTCTTTGAGTTTATTTAATTTGGGATTCATATTATTATACTACCTGAATCTATGTGTTAAGGCTTTAGCTATGTCTGAAAAATTTTATGTAGGCCTAGGAAAATCAGAGATTACTCCCAACGTCACTGATGCTATTTTTCTTGGCTTTGCAAGACCAAACCAAAAAACATTAAATGTGAAGCAACCACTTCACTCCAGATGTATTGTTTTTAAAAACGAGAATCAAATTTATATCTATTGCAATACTGAAATTTGCTTTGTTACTCAGAATATTTATGATCGTGTTTTAAAAAAATTAAAGAATACTGATGAATTTAAAGACCTAGATAAAGATTATCTGACTATAGTGCTCAACATACTCATTCCTCGCCAGGTGGATATGACGAATATGCAATCTATAATATTCCTAATAATGGAATGGTACCGAAAGTAGTTGAAAGCTTAGTAGAAGGGATTACGAGTTCAATCTTGGAAGCATATCAAGATATCTCTGAAGCAAAAATTTATTACCAGGAAGGCTCATTTGAGGATGAAGATGTATCATTTAATAGATCAATGGAAGCTTACCTAAAAAACCCTGAAGTTAAAAATAAAGAAATTTCAAAAAAAGATGCTGCACCCAAAAAAGTAAGAATGTTTGTTATTGAAAAGGATAATTCAAAAGCATTTATTAATTGGTTTCCAGTTCACTGCACTTCTATTGGTTCAACAAATAGAGATATACACTCTGACAATAAAGGAATGGCATCAAAGATCAGCGAAGAGAAAAATATTAAGCTCGCTATTTTTTCTCAAGAATGTTCAGGGGATATTAGTCCCAATTATATTAAAACCTCTAAGAGACACAGAGGTTTCAGAGGAAAGTTTGAAGATGACTTTAAATCAGCTGAGCATAATGGAAAACTTCAAGCAGATAAAGCATTTGAGATTATCTCTAATTCTGAGAAAGTGGAGATCAAAGGATCAATCTATTCTGATCTTCTCTTTATTGATTTTGCCAAGCTAAAAATAAGTGATGATATAAAAACTTCTTCAGGTGCTCTTGGAGTATCATTTTTACTAGGCTCACCTTCTGATGGTAGAGCTTTTCATGATGCAATAGGTTTTGCTTTTAAAATTATCGCAGGATCTTTTAATAAGTTTTATCTGGTAAAAAACTTCTTTTTAAATAAAAAAAGATTTCACTATAAAATTGATAAAAGAAAGAGCCAAGGAAAGAAAGTCATGGTTCTTGAAACAGGAGATAAAGATTTTATTTCTGATTCAAAAACTTGGGTTCTAAAAACATTATCATTTATAGATCCTTTAATGGCGCAATTTGGAAAGCAATACTTTGATAATGCAATGGATGAAAACACTTGGCTTCAAGAAATTTTACCCGTTCAATTCACAAAGATAGGACAATTTCTTATTCTCTCTCTTCCATTTGAACCCACAACCATAAGTGGATTAAGAATCAAAAGAGCTTTAAAACCCATTCTTGAAAAAAATAATATTTCTAAATTAATCATGAATCCATATTCAAACTCATACGCTGGATATATAACAACTCCTGAGGAGTATGATGTTCAAACTTATGAAGGTGGGCATACTCTCTTTGGAAAGTATACTCTCCCTTGTCTTATCAATGAACTTGAGAAAAAACTTAATGAGTTTTTTTCAAATAATGACATCGACAAAACTCTTCAACCTCCAGTTTTTTCTGAACTTGAAATAAAAAGAAGAACCAATAACTATCTCTAAATCTAAGGATAAAAATGAACTACATTCAAAAAGCCAAAGATGCATTTTATGAAAATAAAAACATAAGCATTGATGAAAGATTAAAATGGATAAAAAGCATTAAGAATTGGATTTTAAAAAACGAGAACAAAATTGTTAAGTCTATCCAAGAGGAAACAAAAAAATCTTATAGTGATGCTTATATCAGTGAAATTTTTGGAGTTCTTGAACACTTGGATGTATTACTCCATAAAGGAAAGAAATATCTTGCTGATGAGAAAATCCCAACTCCTATTGTCTTAATGGGAAAAAAATCAAAACTCTACAAAGATCCTCTTGGAGTTATATTAATTATATCTCCTTGGAATTATCCTTTTTACCAAGCAATTGTTCCTATCACCTCGGCGCTAATCACTGGAAACTCTGTTGTTTATAAACCATCTGAACTCACTCCACTCAAGAGTTTATTGAATGAAATTTTCTCAGTTAATGATTTAATCAATAGAGGCTTAGTGCAAATAGTGCATGGAGACGGAAGTATAGGAAAAGAATTAATTGATCAAAAACCAAATAAAATTTTCTTTACTGGTAGTGTTTCGACTGGAAGAAAGATTATGGAGCAAGCTTCAAAGAATCTTATACCAGTAGAGCTTGAACTAGGTGGTAAAGATGCGATGGTTGTTTTTAATAATTCTAAAATAGATAGGGCCATTAAAGGAGCAACTTGGGGAACCCTCACAAACTGTGGACAATCATGTACTTCTACAGAAAGAATATTTGTGGAAGAAGACTCTTATGCATATTTCAAAGAACAACTTTTATTGAACTTTAAGAAGATAAATCAAGATGTAGATAGTGACGGAAATGCTGATATTGGACTCATTACTTCAGATACCCAAGTATCCATTATTGCTGATCACCTTAAAGATGCACTTGAAAAAGGAGCAGTTCAACTCACTGGGCACGATTGGGATTTTAAATCCAAGAAAATTCCTCCGATACTTCTTGATAAAGTTACTCCTGAGATGAAAGTATTTAACGAAGAGACCTTTGGACCCATTGCATGGGTTTATCCATTTAAAAGTACTGAAGAAGCAATAAGACTGGTAAATGATTCTCCATATGGATTAACTGCAAGCGTATGGAATAAAGATATTAAATTTGCACAAGACTTTGCTCATCAATTAGAAGTTGGTGGAGTTTCTATCAACAATGTAATGCTTACCGAAGGAAATCATGAACTGCCTTTTGGGGGAGTTAAAGATTCAGGCATTGGAAGGTACAAGGGTCAACTAGGGCTATATTCATTTTGCAACTTAAAATCAATTATTATTGATGGCAATCATGGGAAAACAGATCCAAACTGGTATCCCTATACTCAAGAGAAATTATCATTATTTAAAAACCTAACACAATCTTTTTTCTCAGGTGGATTAACAAATTTTATAAAGTTTGCGATCAATGGACTAAAATTAGAAAAGCTAAGCAACACATTAGGAAAAAAGGGAAGATCCTAAATCATAGAGTTAAAATCATGCCTCTCAATCAATGATTTCATCTCTAAATCTTCATTCGCTTTCGCTCTTTTGGGTTGCCACCCAATAGTTTTAAGGATTTGAGGATAATTTGGATTTTCTTCTTCTAATCCAGAAAAATAAAGAGCGCAAACTATTCCCTTGATTCCAACATTGATTGTTCTACATAAGGTTTTTATAAACTCAGGATAGTGGTGGTAATTTACTACTTTATTAAACAATATCTTGAGAATAAATAATGGAGTTAAACCAAAGATTGTTAATAATAATTCCAAAGCTGCTCTATCATCTTTACTTATAAAGCTTAAAATTCTTTGATGTTCATTGATAAAGTTTGATTCAGAGAAAGAAGGTAAGCTCTGATCACCAGGTATATAAATATCACCAGCTTTCTCTAATCCATTCAAAGCTATTTTATTCATGCAGCTCCTCTGCAAACTTAATTGAAAGCGCCATAATAGTAAGTGAAGGATTTATCCCAGGAGCATTTGGAAAAATACTAGAATCAGCACAAGAAATTCTTTTATCTTCATACATAGAAAAATCAGGAGCAAAGACACTCTTTTTTTCTTCTGAACCGATCGAGCACCCACCCATAAGATGAAGCCCAATTCCAAAATCACCCTCAATTACTCTTTTTGCACCTTGAGAATAAAGAATATTTTTAATTGCATCAAAACCAAGATCTCTTTTTTTCTTATCTAAATCAGAAAGCTCTTTGTAAACAATCGTTTTATTATTTCGACCAACTTTTATCTCTCCTGGATTTTCATCTCGAATACAAACTTCAATGCTGCCGAATTTATTTATGTTCTTTAAACAAGAAAAAAATTCATCGCCTACTCCATTAAATAGCGCAGAGATAGCAGCAGGAGGAGCAAATACATTTTCTAACTTAAATCCTTTTTTTCTAAAGTTTAAATCATCAGATTTGTAATTTTGAAGAGGCCCCTTATAAGCATTTACCTCATGATCAAATTCGGCCATAAGCATATATTGAGGATGAGTATAAAAATTTTTTCCAATATTTTTATTTTTAAATCCAGAGTTGATAAGTAATTTAGAATTTCCTATAGCTCCAGACGCCAAAATCAATTTATTGCAAGAAAAAGTCCATTGCTTTAAATTTTTATCATGCCCTGAAACCTTAATACTCTCTCTAGAACTATTATCAACTTGTTTTACTTTAAATTCAGAAAAAATCTTTGCTCCATTTTTTAGAGCTTCACGAAGATAAGTGGTCATCGTACTTTGCTTACTATTTGTAGGACATCCTGATAAACACGTTATACAGTCTACCCCGTCACTATATGGACAATTTTTTTGACCTCTTTCTAAAGATGCACATTGGAAACCATTTGCTTTAAAACCTTGCTTGAAGATTTTCGAATTTAAATTGGCATACTCTTCAGGAATTTTTTCTATAGTCGTGAGACTATTAATTTTTTCATAATAAGGATTTAGAGAATTCAGAGAAAAGAAATCAATATCTGTGATGTCTTTAAATCCTTCGAGTGCAAGATCATCAAAAGGATCAAGCAATCCTCCATTAATGATAGATCCTCCCCCTACAACCTTAGGGCGAATTAAACCAATAGAAGCATTTGAGTTTAACTCAATACCGCCATTCCAATACATTTGAGAATTGGAATCTACTTCTTTTGTTAAAAAATTTTTTGAATAAAAGAATTTTCCTGCTTCTAGAAGGAGTACATTTTTTCCTCTAGAACATAACCTCTCGGCAACTATGCAACCTGATACACCGGCGCCAATAATAATATAATCATAGTTTAATTTAATGTCTTTCATAGGATAGTAATAAAACTATGTCATTTGTGGTTTAATTTTGTCTATTTTTTTCTTTTAGGCATCTTTGTGATTGAGAAAGAGAAAATTATTAAACTAAACAACCAAAAAACTTTTGTAAGTAGTGGAATTTCTGAGAATTCTTCAATGTGAAGATCATCTAAAGTAATAATCCCACCAATGAAAAAGACCGAAGCCAGAACAATCAATGATAGAAAAAGTAATGAATTAGCAACTGCGCTCAATGAATCCTCTAAACCTGAGGATTTAACTCGGAACGCATAATTATCTTTTGATAACTTAGAAAGATACCATGAAAAATGCCTAGGAAGAATTCTTATAGAGTTTAGTAAATCTCTAGAAAACCAAAGCCCATCTTCAATTAACTGATCTTTTGAAATTAACATCTGGGCAACTTCAGAAGTATCACTTTCAAGAAGATTAAATACATCTAGATCAACCCCAATACTTCTCCCCACTCCATCTAAAGAAGTAATACTTTTAAAAATTAAATACCATTCCTTAGGGAGATAAATTTTAAAATTCTTAAGAGTAGAAACTAAAGAGTTTGTAAGTTCTGAAACATCAATTTCTTTTGAGCTTAACCCTAAATAGGGTGTAAGAGAAAATTTTAATTGCCTTGCAAGATCTCGTTCGTCTGGGAGCTGATCATAATCTGCAATACATAAAAACTCATAAACTAAATTTTCAAAATTATTAGTAGAAAGAGAGTAAAGAATTGCTATTAAATGAGATCGATTTTTTTTTGATAAATGCCCTATGGATCCAAAATCAAGAATCCCTAACTTATCTTCTTTGAGCAAAAAGAAATTTCCACCATGAAGATCTGCGTGAAAATAACCATCTTCTAAAAGTGTTTTTATAAATAATTTAGTTGAAGTAATTAAATTATCACTTAAACCGTTTGTTAAATCTTTACTAGTAAGCTTATTAAATGGAATTCCAGACAACTCTTCCATTGCAAGAACTTTGTTTCCACATAATTCAGAATACACGTCTGGTATTTTAATAATCTCAGAATTCTCCTTTGAAGAAATCAAGTCTTTCATCACTAAAAGATTCTTTTTTTCCAATAAGTAGTTTAATTCTAAAAAAACTGAAGAATGAAAATCGTCAATTACTCTTGATATTCCAAGATACTTAAATTCATCACTGATACTTTCAAGACTAGTAATTACAAATTTGAATAAGTTAAAATCTGTATCAATAATTTTCTTTATATTTGGCTTTTGAATTTTAACAACAACAGCTTTTCCATCATGAGTAACCGCCCTAAACACAGAACCTATAGATGCAGTTGCTAGCGGCGCTTCTTCGAATTTTGAGAATATTTCTTCAATTTTTTTCCCAATGTCATTTTCAAAAACTGTTCTATACTCAGAAAAATCTAAAGGCTTAACATCATCTTGTAATTTTTTTAATTCTTTAAGAAAATCTTGATCAAAGAAATCTTCTCTTGATGCAATTAATTGCCCAAGCTTTATAAATCCAGGCCCCAAGGTTTCGAAAGAAATCTTTAATCTATGCCCGACACTCTCCCAGAAGTTTTTACCTTCTGACTCTTCTTTAAGAGATGATAATTTTGATTTAGGAATAACGAATCCAGGAATCTTAGTAGCAATATTCGAACGCCCTAAAAACTCATCAAATCCATTCTTAGATAAAACTGAAATGACCTCTTTTAATCGAGTTACATTTCTAATTGTGTTTCCTATGCCTTTAGTAGTTTTAATCACATCCATAATAAATAATTTGCCTTTATAGATAAGATTTATCTTATCTGCTAAGATAATTCTCATTAGTTGAAATGAAAAATTACTTAGCATTTTTATTTATTATGACATTAAATCTTCTTGCTGAAGATACGAGCTGCAATAGAGTTGCTTATGTAAATTATCAAAAAATCCTTGTAGATTCTAGCTCAACGATAAAAGGTATAGGATTAAAATATCTTTTGGACAAAGATCCGATTGCAAAATCTTATCTAGAAACTTATCAGCAAAACTCACTTCCATCTTGGAAGAATGCATTTGTTAATACCTTAGGAGTTTCTCTTGCCCTGGTAGGAATCTTTACAGATGGAGACTCTGGCATCACTCATAAAAATGTTTTAATTGGAACGGGACTAGGAGTTTTAGTTACAAATTTCATTCTAACTCGAAAGAAATCTAGGGATAATGAAGAAAATCTAATTAGATCTATTCGTGAATATAACAAAAGACATACTCCCAAAATATATTTTTCTCCCGAAAATCAAACTTCAATGAAAGATTGGAGATTCGGTATTCAATTTGCAAGGAGTTTTTAATGCAAACAAAATGTTGGAAATGTAGTCATGATATTGATTTTGATGGAATTAAAGTCATGAGAACAGATGAATGTGAGAAATGTTATACAGATTTAAGAGTATGTAAAATGTGTGAACATTACGACATTCATTCATATAATGAGTGTCGTGAAACTATGGCAAATAGAATTGTTAACAAAGAAAAAGCAAATTTTTGTGATTATTTTAAATTAGGTGTTCCTAATCAAAATAACAAAGACGACTTATTAAAAGCTGCAGAAGCATTATTTAAAAAATAGGATATATTATGGAATTTCCAATGACATTAAATGGAAAAGAATCTCTTCAAAAAGAATTAGATCAACTGATTAAAGTTGATAGAGAAAACATCAAGACTGCCATTGCAGAAGCAAGAGCGCTAGGAGATCTTAAAGAAAATGCGGAATACCATGCTGCCAAAGAAAAACAGTCTCATATTGAAGGCCGAATTGCTGAGCTTCAAACGAAATTAGCAAAAGCAAAGATTGTAGATATTTCTAAGCTTTCAGGAGAAAGAGTAGTATTTGGAGCAACTGTAACTATTTTTGATCATGAAAAAGACTCTTCTACTACATTTCAAATTGTCGGAGAAGATGAAGCGATGGAGCATAAAGATAAGATTTCTTATATCTCTCCTTTGGGAAAAGCAATTATAGGAAAAGAACCTGGTGATGAAATTATAGTTAAGGCCCCTAAGGGTGATATTGTCTATGAATTAGAAAGTGTAGAATATGTCTAAAGAGCTTAATTGGAGCTCAAACTTATCAGAAATTTATAAAGGAAAAAAACTTCCTAAAAGTATTACTCTATTAGAAGAAGTAGGTATTAAGACATTATTCGATGTATCTAGAATTTTTCCTTCTAAATTTTACCCCGTTAAAAAAAATCCTTCACCTGATGATTGTTTTGATAATGATTACATTAGAGTAATTGGAAATTTAAAGAATATAAAGATGAGACCAATCTTTAGAAAAAGAATGAGGTTTTTTCAAGCAAGTGGTCAGATAAAAACAGAGAAAGGAATCTTTTCAATTATCTGGTTTAATCTTTATCCCAACATGAAAGAGAAAATTAATAATCATTTTACCAATCAAGACACTGTTACCTTAGAAGGGAATATCTCTCTAAATGGACCATGGACTCAAATTGTAAACCCTACATTCAAATTCAAAGATGATGATACCGTTTTAACTTATCCTACTGTCAATAAAGTAAAGGGAAGCTTTATTGAGAAGATTATAAAAAAGATACCACGAAACTTATGGGATGAAGTTCCAGAGATAGATAATCAAACTACTACGCTTAGTCACTCCTTGATTTCTTTGCATCAAATAGAGAAAGTTAAATTCGATCCTTCTTATTTAAATCGAATTAAATATGAAGAGTTTTTCATTGATCAAGTAAAAATAAAGCTACGTAAAGAAAACAAGAAAATAAAGCACTACAAGAAAATTAAGTTTTCAATAAAAGATATCTCCAGCCTTGTTGAAAAACTTCCATATTCTTTAACTGAAGATCAAGAAAAATGCATGGATGATATCTTTGAAGATTTAAATAATGGTTATGCTATATCTAGGCTAGTTCAAGGTGATGTTGGGTGTGGAAAAACAACAATCGCGATACTTTCTATGCTTGCTATGAATTTAAAAGGATACCAAGTTGCATTCATGGCACCAACAGAAAACCTAGCGTATCAACACTTACAAAATGTTCGTTCTTATTTTAATGAAAAAAAAATTGCATATCTAACTTCAGCACTGAGCATAAAAGAAAGAAACCAAGTTTATAAGAAAATCGAATCTGGTGAATTAGATGTAATTGTTGGGACTCATAGTTTGTTTCAAGAAAAAGTAGTTTATAAAAACCTAGGATTTTGCATTATTGATGAACAACATAAGTTTGGAGTCGATCAAAGAATAAAACTCTTAAAAAAATGTTCTATCCCACATTGTCTCTTAATGACTGCTACTCCAATACCAAGAACTTTGAGATTAACCCAATATGGCGATTTAGATTTAAGTCTCATTAAACAAATGCCTTCTCATAAAAAAGGATATAAAACAAGAATCGTCAAAGATGAAAATTTATCGAAATATTATAATTTCTTAAGAACTCGATTTGATCTTGATGAACAAGCTTATATAGTGCTTCCTAACATTGAGAAAACTGAACATCGAAATACTTTCTCTATTGAAGAAGTTTATCAAAAATATAAAGATTTATATCCAGATATTAGTATAGGAATTCTTCATGGTAAGATGGATTCACAAGAGCAAAGAAACACAATTGATCAATTTAGAGATAATTCAATCCAACTTCTAATCAGTACTACAGTCGTAGAAGTAGGTATTCATGTCTCTAATGCCACCTTAATGATTATCTATCATCCAGAATACTTTGGTCTTAGCTCTTTACATCAATTAAGAGGAAGAGTTGGGCGAGATAAGAAACAAGGATTTTGTTTTTTATTAATCACTAATAAATTAAGTCAACATCAAAATGAACGTCTGGTATTTTTCGAAGATACCAATGATGGATTCAAGATATCAGAACAAGATTTATTGTATAGAGGAGAAGGTAACCTGTTTGGAAAAACCCAATCTGGGCTTGGATCAAATAACAAACTTTCAAATATTGTGAATGATTTAAGTATCTTTAATCAAGTTATAGAGGACTTTAAAAATCATAAAAAAAGTTTAAAATTTAATAAACATATTGATTTTTACAAATTAAATGAAGATCAGTACATAAAGAATTTAATATGATAAATATCTCCTTCATTAAGTCTCCAAATCAAAACTATCTGGGAGATAGAATCATTTTCTCTGATAGAGCAATTTTGGGTAATAACGGAGATTTCAAAATACTTAAAGAAGATTTAACCCTTCCGAATATTTATTTTGAAGTCAGTGAAAGCTCAATTAAAGTCACATCAGAATATGAAATCAATACTCCATTCTTCCTTCAGGATAGAGAAGTTTCATTTCCTTTTAGAATTAAAAAAGGTGAAAAAATCTCTTTCGACGAATTTGAAATTCAGATCAAAGACTTTACTTTTGAACCAAGTTCTAAAAACTACAAACTTATACTTCAAGAGAATTTAAGCGCTATAAAAAAAGACCCTAAGAGGCTTAAATTTGTAGAAGAGCTTTATAATTACAAAAAGTAGTATCAACTTGGCACTGATGGTATAAATTTTTCTTACTAAGGCCCAAGCCCCTTTATTTTTTTTCAAAGCTGTAATATTGTTTTTACAGAAATCGGAAAATCTTTCCGGACACCAAACAAAGGAGTTGTTTCATGGTAAAAAAAATCTCAATCATTGCATTAGTACTTTTTTCTCTAAGTGGATTTAGCAAAGGACATTCGGAACCTTTATTAAAAACCATCGCTATTGATAATGTTGAGTTCGGTGGTGGTGGAGGACCTATCATTGATATTATGCCTGCAGATCCTCCAGGGAAAAATCTTTAATTTTCCAAAAGAGGGCGAAATAGTCTTTTAATCGCTGATCTGAGTTGTAAGTTCTTATATTCATCATGGCTAGATTCGCCCTCACTATTTCTTAGATGACTTTCTTGATCCGTAATTTGAATTTCATATGGATAAAAGAATTTTGTATCTTTAGCTATTGATGACATGTTTAAATTTTCTAATTTATCTAATATTTCTTTATCTTTAATGCTTTTCTTTAAGTTCTCAAGTTCATTATAAAATGGATTTGTATATCTAATTAGTTGTCTACAGGTGAAATGAATCGCCTGATATTTCTTTGAAGAGTAGACGTTATCCCGATTAGCTAATTCATCCGAAGAGAGGTTTTGAATGATTTTTTTAAAACTATTAAAGTTAAAGTTCTCTTTGTACCTATCAACTTGATCTTTATAGACTGTCACAAATTCATCAAGTGTAAAAAGAGAATTATGAGATCTACTTGGTTTAATATTATGAGGAGTAATTACATGATGTTCGTAAAGAAATTTGACTATAAGCATGCAATCAATCTTAGATTTTGCGATCAGTCTTATTCCAATTCTATCAAATAACTCTTCAGCAACATTTTCTCTTTTATGTAGAAGTTTTATAACAACACTTTCTCTTGTTTTCTTTGCTTTCGTTTCAAAATCAATTATTTCAATTTCTCCAAGTCGTCCTTTTAGAAATAATTTATCATCTCTTCGATCTAGATATTTATAAAATCTATCAAAAATTTGCGTCTGAATAATTTTGAAATAATTTTGCCTGAGATCTTTATCAATATGAATAAGAGTATGCATCACTTTTAAGATTATACCTGCCCAAATTCCAATCTCAGATGACTGCTCTTCTTTTGAGCCAGATAATAAAAACAAATCAACTACATTCGTAAGAGAAGCAATCGTACTTGGAATAGAAAAATCTAACCCTTCACTATTTCCTTCTTTTAAGAATTTTCTTCTAATTATCTGCATGGCTTCTTGAAAGTGGCCAAACATCTCAGCGTACTCAATAGGATTATTGATATTTATTCCATATCCTTTAAGAAAGGCTTCTACATCTTCTGCTGATTTAAACTCTGTCAGAAAAGATTCAGAATCAATAACTGATTTATTACTTAAGATCACTTCAATAGCATCAAAGTTAAAAAAATCTTTATTAGTAATCTCGCTTTTCATTGATGATCCATTATTAGATAATGAAGAGAAATTAACAAGAAATGAAAAGTTACCAAAAAATTATTCTAAGTTTTTTTTACACAGGTTATTTACCTAAAATGCCCGGGACATTCGGCTCATTAGCAACTTTGCCGCTGATCTATCTTTTTTGGAATTATTTGAATGCAGGTATTAGTATTATTTTTTTCTCTGCACTGACTCTTTTATCTTTTAAAATTGTTAATTCTATAAAACTCTCTAAGAAGGACCCTTCTTGGATTGTAATAGATGAAGTTCTAGGAATATTTCTTGGATATATTCTTTTGATTTCATTTAAATTTAGTCTTTTTAAACTTTTTTTATTGTTCGGCTTCTTTAGATTATTTGATATCTGGAAACCTTTTCCGGTTTCTACTTTTGATGAAATGAGCTTTCCTGAAGCAATAATACTTGATGATTTAGTAGCGGGTATTTATGCTGGACTTGCTTCTTCTTTTATTTTCTATCTTCTAAGCTAAATTGAATTTGTATTTTTTGTTTTCTTCAAACTTGATTAATATAATAAGTTACTTCGAATCTGAAAAAATATGATTTACTATTTTTATACGTACTGTTACCGTATATATATTAGATTTCAAATTTATACTTTTACAAGGAGACAAGTATGGGAATTAGTACTTTTGAAAACAACCCGGAGAAAAAGAAAGCGTTAGAGCTGGCTTTAGGAACAATTGAAAAACAATTTGGTAAAGGTGCCATCATGAAATTAGATGGTGAAGCACAACAAAATATACCTGCAATTCCAACTGGATGTATGCAAATAGATATGGCACTTGGTATAGGTGGAATTCCTCAAGGAAGAATCGTAGAAATTTATGGACCTGAAGCTTCAGGTAAAACAACTTTAACATTACATATTGCAGCCGAATGCCAAAAAAATGGTGGAACTGTTGCTTTTATCGATGCAGAACATGCACTAGACCCACAATATGCAAGTAAGCTTGGGGTAAATATTCCAAATACTTTAGTTTCTCAACCAGATAGTGGTGAACAAGCATTGGAGATCGCTGATATGTTAGTAAGATCAGGGGCGGTAAACTTACTTATCATTGATTCTGTTGCAGCACTAACACCAAAGGCTGAACTAGAAGGTGACATGGGTGATGCTCATATGGGACTTCAAGCGAGACTTATGAGTCAGGCATTAAGAAAGTTAACAGGATCAATTTCAAAATCAAACTGTACTGTAATTTTCATAAATCAATTAAGAATGAAAATTGGTGTTATGTTTGGAAATCCAGAAACAACAACTGGTGGTAACGCACTTAAATTTTATTCATCAGTTAGAATTGATATCAGAAGAATTGGGGCTATTAAAAATCAAGATCAAATAGTTGGAAACAGAACAAGAGTTAAAGTTGTTAAAAACAAAGTGGCTCCTCCATTTAAAACTTGTGAGTTTGATATTATGTACGGAGAAGGAATTTCTAAGACAGGATCACTTGTAGATCTTGCAGTGGAAAACAAGATAGTTGAGAAAGCTGGTGCTTGGTATTCATTTGACGGAGCTAAAATTGGACAAGGTAGAGAAAATGCTAAAAAGTTTTTAGCTGAAAATCCAGAAACTTATAACAAGATCCAAACTCTTATCTTAGAAAAACATGGACTTGTTCCGAATAAAAAAATAATTGAAACAGATAAAAACGAGACAATGGCAAAAGCGGCAAAAGCTAAGGCGAAGACACCTGCAAAAAAGTCTACATCTAAAAAATTACAATAAATTAATTATACGCCGGCACGAGAAAGTGCCGGCTCTTTCAATTTGAAAATTCTTTTAAAATATAATCAATAACATTTTTTCGAACTACCTGCTCACAATTTTTATTTCTCGCTTTTCCACAAGTATGCTTGATAGCTCTTTTGATTAAATGCCTTCTGGAATAGTTAGGAAGAAGATCCTTGAAACTCAATTTTTCAATATAACTAACTACTTCATGATCAAGGTTTAGTACACTTGAATTAATTAAATCCTTGTCAGTGAAAAAATAAAAAATACCTTCCCTCTTTTTCTTAGGCAAATGAGGGATAGCATTAAATTCACCATGAACATCTCTAATGAAAATATGTGATAGTTTATTTGAATTATTCTTTTTCACTTCTAACCAAGCTTCTGCATCCAGCTCACTACTATCACCAAAAAGATAAATGCTGTCTCCTTTGTTATAATATGTATCAATAATTTCTTGAGCTTTATCTATCTTATAAGTGAGCTTTTCATCCTTTAACTTTCTTTGGTAAGCGATATCAAAAAAACCTAAATTATGATTTTTAAGCCATGAATCCGCCTTATACAAAAAAGAAAAAGAAGCACTGACGTAAGTAAAAATATTTTCTTCATTCTCATCTTCAATCGATCTGAAAACTTTTGTAATCCCTGGGTATTCATTTTTTTTATTCAAAATAAAACGAGTAATTGAAGTCATTAAACTATGAGAGCCACTTTGCTTCACAGTTTCATCAATATCAGAAATAATAATGACTTTGGAGAAAGATAAAATAGAAATAAAAAATAAGGATAGTAATAATTTCATAAACCTATTAAATTATAAGGCCTATGAAGAATCAAAATAGCTAGAGGGAAACGATCAGTTATTCTTTATAGCAAATCATTTCTAAATCATGGTCAGGAATAGTAGCAACTCCTTCATCTTCACCTTCAACAAACTTTAAAAGCATTATAGGATTTTCAACCATCCCATCCATTGTGAAAACTAAAGTATAAGCTAAATAAAATTCAGTAGAGAGCTCAGTCTCAGGATCTTCAGAAATCTCTGATTGTAAATAAATACTTCCAAAGGATTTAATTTTTTCCAAATTATAGTTATGTAGATCGATTGACCCTATCATCATAGAGTATGGTGTCTTAGAAAACTCAAGGACGTAAGTCATATTAGATTCTTCTAAACATGTGATCTTGATATCATTAGAAAAAGATGCGGCGCAAAAAAACAAAGTGATTAAAAGGTATTTCATTTATTCTCCTTGCTACATACCTAACTAAACTACTCGGGAATGTAAATAAAAGATAACTAAAAAGGGCCCTCATTGGGGCCCTACTAGAAAATATATTTTAAGATGCAGTTCCAATTAGAATTACAAGTAAAACTAATATTCCTGAAACCATTTTGCCTCCTGATTTAACAGACAAAAAGATCGTAAGTAGAATTAACCTCCAGGTAGATATTGAAATCTTTTCGCCTTCTAAAATTAAAGTTAAAACAAATTTGAATGTCTTAATAAATGATATATTGCTTATTATTAAATATTGTCTCCTTGTTATTCAAAAGCAAAAATCATCTAAATTTAATATGATTTTAGGGTTGATTCTTTTTTTCATCTCCGTATAAATCAAATTAAAATAAATGTTAAACCTACAATGACTCAGTGAAACAAATTTATAACTCCTTATATTAATCGTTTTAGTATCATTAAGCTTCATTTATTACTCATTCATATGAAGTAGCATTATTTCTTTTAAGCCTACATTATATGAGCAATAAGTAATTTTTTAAGCCCTTCATTTCTCAAGCGAAATATAACATGAAAATTGAGACGAGATAGCTTCGTTAGCAATATTTTCTTAGCTAAATTTTTCATTAACCAAAAATTATATACGAATATTTTTCAAATGTATTGATTATCAAAGTATGAAATTTTTATAGTATTCTTGTAATATTTTCATATTTATTATTTTAAAGTAATGAAGAAATGAACTACAAAGAAGCCGCATTAATAGCTGTAAAATTATTATCAATACGCAGTTATTCTACCTTTGAACTAAGAAAAAAATTAGTACAGAAAGGGGTATCAGAAGATATTTGCGAAATTATTGTTGATGAATTCCTAGAAAAGAAGTACCTGAATGACAATGAGTATTTTGCAGGGAGGATAAGGTATTATTTAAAACAGAAAAAATCTCCTTCATATATTCGCGATAAATGCTTAAAGATAGGCAAAGATTTATCTTATGAAGAAATTGAAAATTATTATTCAGAAATCAATGAAAACAAAGATGATCATATTCAATACCATATAGATAAAAAGTTAAGATCATTAAAAAATGATCTAGATGAATTTAAAAAGAAAGAAAAAATCATGAGAACTCTCATCTCAAAAGGCTATCGAGAATTCAATATTGATAAATATTTAAAATAGGTTAATTATGAAATTATTATTTTTCTTGCTAATCTTCTTCTCTTGTACAAAATCTAAAGTTGATTATTCAAATCAAATTAACATTGCACTATCTAGTGATGTCAGTTCACTTGACCCTGCAATTGCATTTGATGAAATCTCAAATAAAGTTTTAACTCAAGTCTATGAAACATTATTTGAATATAAATACCAACAAGAAATGCCTGAATTAATACCTTTGCTAGCTGATGGAATGCCTATTGTATCTAATGATAAATTAACTTATACATTCAAAATTAAGAAAAATATTAATTATCACGATAACCCACACCTCCCTAAAGATAGGAAAGTAATTGCTCAAGATTTTGTAAATCAAATTAAAAGACTCGCCTTTACTCCTTTGAAAGGGCAAGGATTTTTTTTATTTGAAAATAAGGTTGTTGGAATTGATGAGTTTAAGAAGACAACTAAAACATTTGAAGAGCTAAAAAACAAAAACATCTCTGGCATTAAAGTTATTGATAAACATACATTTTCCATAAAGCTGCTAAAGCCTTTTCCTCAAATGTTATACGCATTTTCGATGGTTTTCACATCACCTATACCAATGGAAGTATTAGAAAAAAATGAAAATTTAATTAACTCTTTTGAGATTGGTACAGGCCCATATTTTATGGAGACATTCAAAAGATCTCATAAGATTATTTTGAAAAAGTTCAATAGATACCATCAAGAAGGTATTCCAAAAATTAATGTAGTCCATTTTCCATTCATGAAAGAACCTCAGACAAGGTGGCTTAACTTTAAGAATAATAAGATAGATTTTTTTGGATTAGGGAAAGATCATTTTAAATCTGTATTAAATGAAAAAGGTGAACTTTTATCGGAATATAAAGAAAAGAATTTTGATCTAATAAAAGCATCTTCTTTAACTTACTGGTGGTTTTCTTATAATATGAAGGATTCCGTTTTCGCTGGAAATAAAAACCTCAGACTCGCCTTTTCTCATGCAATTAATAGAAAGAAGTTCGTTGAAATATTTACGAATAATACCGCACAAGTAGCTAATTCTATTTTTCATCCTGCTGTTTTTGGATATT
>JAHDHG010000005.1:23293-28704 GCA_020631435.1 Bacteriovoracaceae bacterium
CCTTTTCTCATTCAATTAATAGAAAGAAGTTCGATATTTACTAATAATAACGCACAATTATTCTATTTTTAATACTTCTTTTTTTGAATAAAAATAATAAATTGAATTTTGTTCATGATATTGAAAAAGCTAAAAGTTATCTTGATAAAGCTGGTTATAAAAATGGTACCAATCTTCCAGAAATAACTTTAGATTTAAGAAGTTCTGGTTCTCAAGCATTGCAACAAGCTGAATTTGTGAAAAATGAATTAAACAAAATTGGAGTTAATATAAAAATTCAAACGAATACCTTTAGTGCATTTCTAAGAAAGGCCAAGGAAGGAAAACTTGATTTTTGGATTGATGGTTGGCATTTAGATTACCCTGATAGTGAGAACAGTCTTCAATTATTGAGTAATCGAAATCATCCACCTGGAATAAATTCGACTTATTATAATAATCAAAAATTTGAGAACCTTCTCGATCAAATTAAAGTGACTCCAAACAATGAAAAGAAAGTAAAGCTCATGAATGAAATTGAGCAAATCGTACAAGATGATCAAGTTTGGACAATGCTTTTTTATTCTAGAAAATTTGGCTTATACAATAAACGAATCAAGAATTTTTATCCGTCACCTTTTGTGACTAATAATATTAAATATCTTGAATTATAGCTCAGGAATAAGATCATCTATATCTTGAAAATTATTGATTTCTACATAGAGACAAGATTTCACAATTTTGATGACCTCTGCCTCTATTAGATAAGTTTTATCTCTTATCATACAATTTGTATCATTTAGGATTTTTCCTCTAATTTTTTTAATCTTATGTCCTGAAAAGTAGCCATTAAAATGTAATTCACAGACTAAAAAATCTGACTTAAGTATTAATTTTTCGCAAGGCGCAATTATTTTAATATTCATCTAAATCAGCAATGCAAGACAAAAAACAACTTTAAGTAGCATAAGCACTTGTAAAATCTTGACAAAGAGTGGCAAATAATTTTATTTATATACATCAATACTAAAAGGTAAATTATGGCAAGAGTAACAATTGAAGACTGTCTTGAAAAAGTTGAGAATAGATATGAATTAGTTCATTTAACTGCCAAAAGAGTTAAGCAACTTAGAGATGGTGAAAGAGCAACTCTTCATACAAAAAATAAAGATGTTGTTACTGCGCTTAGAGAAATTGCTGCTGGCAAAGTTAAGCACGCTGAAATTTCAGAATACGACGAAGAAGAATTTTAATTAAAATTTAAGGACATTAGTTTGGTAGTCAAAGGATTGATTACAGTTTTATTAACTTCATTAATTGCTAGTTCAAATAGCAATATTGAATTAATGCTTATTGGCTCTTTATGGGGAGATGCACTTGGTGGCCCTATAGAATTCAGAAAATCTAATAATAATCTAAGACTTCAAAAATATTCAAGATCAAAGAGTCCTTATGGCCCTTGGAAAGATTTTGCTAATCCAGGAACCATCACCGATGACTCAAGACATAAGATCATTTTTTTTAATGCCTTAAAAAATTATAAGAAAATTTCAAGATCAAGCTTAGCTTCATCGTATGAAGATTTTCACGACAAAAATGATAACTATAGAGATCTCAGAAAAAAATGGTTAAGTGAATATGTAAAAGCTGCCAGATGGGTCAATGGTCAAAGAGAACCATCGATAGCCAAACCACCTCAAACTTTATTTAACTCCGAAACTAATGTCTCAGGCCAACTTTTATTAATGCCATTAGCAGGCTTTTATATTAACAAACCTAAAGAGGCATATTTAAAATGCATGGAAATTAACTGGATAGACACTGGTGATGCCGCTGATTTTAATTGTATGATAATTGCTTCACTTTCAAATACTCTAGGTGATAATAAGAGTTTTTCAGACTTTATAAATACCATTTTAATGATTGATCCCTTTAAGCTAAGAAAAGCTCCTTTTGTTAAAAGAAAAATAAATGAAGTAACTGAAGAAATATTAACCTTAAATAAAAGAAAAATTTCCAATGATTCTAAATTCAAAAAAAGATTAATTGAAATTTTGAAGCCCAAGTACTGGTGGGAAGATCATGTTGCTTATGGAATTGTTATTGCTTATTTTTTAAGAAATAAAAATAATTATAAAAAAGCAATTCAAGAAATTATTAACTTTAAACAAGATAGCGACACCTATCTTCAATTAGCTGGTGCAATTCTTGGAGCACTTGGAGTAAATGAATTATTTCACAAAGACGACCTTGAGCTAATTAAGTTTCAACTCAAGGAAGATTATTCTATAGATTTTAATATGTGGTTATCTTTTTATTCTAGGAAAAGCTATCTTTAAAACTTCATCAAAATGTTTTACAGGATAAAACTTTAAACCTTTCCTATGTCTTTCAGGTACTTCTTTTAGATCTTTCTTGTTACTAAATGGCAAGATTATTTCTTTTAACCCTGCTCTTTTGGCTGCAAGCACTTTCTCTTTAATACCACCAACAGGAAGCACCTTTCCAGTTAAGCTAAGCTCTCCCGTCATCCCTAGAGTTGATCTGATCTTTTTATTATTAGCAAGACTATAAAGAGCAAGTGCCATTGTTATACCCGCACTTGGACCATCTTTAGGTGTTGCACCTGCAGGTAAATGTAAATGCACTTCATGTGAAGCCAAGAAGTCTTCTCTCTCCTCTTCTTCTTTTTTCTTTTGCTTAACTTTTTTAACTACTTTTGTCTCATCTTGTAAGATAGATTTAACATAACTGTAGGCAAGGTTTGCAGATTCATTCATAACATCGCCAAGCTGACCAGTAAGCTTAAATCCTTTCCCAACCAGTGGAATAGATTCCACTTGAAGGATATCTCCCCCATAAGCAGTCCAAGCTAAACCTGTAACTACACCAGGAGTGAGACTCTTTTCTAATTTTTCAGAACTAAATCTCTTAGGTCCTAAATGTTTTTCTATATCTTTTAATTCAGGATTAAATTTCTTTTTCTTTCTTGATTTACTTTTAACTTTTTCAAGAACCGCAATCCTGCAAAGTTTGGCAATAATTTGCTCTAAGCTTCTAACCCCTGCTTCTCTTGCATAATCATGAATTAATTTCTTAAGTACTGTTGTCTTTAATTGAAAATCTGTTTTAGTAATTCCATGCTTTTTAAGCTGCTTTGGAATAACCCATTTATTTGCGATCATAATTTTCTCTTCAAGTGTATATCCACTTAAAGAAATTAACTCCATTCTATCTAATAATGCTTCTGGGATTTCTCCTACATAGTTAGCTGTAGCAATAAATAAAACTTTTGAAAGATCAAATGGAACATCTAAGTAGTTATCAATAAAAGTTTTATTTTGCTCAGGATCCAAAACTTCCAATAATGCCGATGCTGGATCTCCTTGATAAGATTGTCCTAACTTATCGATTTCATCAAGCATGATGACAGGGTTATTAACTTCTACTCTTTTTAAAGCTTGAAGCAACTTTCCAGGCATCGCTCCCACATATGTTTTTCTATGACCTTTGATTTCCGCTTCATCTCTCATTCCGCCGAGACTAAATCTATAAAATTTTCTCCCAAGGGCCTTTGCTATACTTTGCCCCATAGAAGTTTTACCGACCCCAGGAGGACCTGCTAAACAAAGTATTGTTCCATCGTAATCACTCTTAATTTTTCTCACTGCTAAAAACTCTAAAATTCTTTGCTTTGCTTTTTCAAGACCATAATGATCTTTATTAAGAATTTTTTCAGCTTCATTAATATCAATTTCAGTTTCAGAGCTTTTATCCCAAGGAAGATCTACAATCCAATTTAAATAAGTTCTCGTAACGTTATATTCAGGAGAAGTTTCTGGTATAGATTGCAGTCTTTCTAATTCTTCTCTTGCTACCTTCAAGACATCTTCTGGAATATCTCTTGATTCAAGCTCTGCTTGGATTCTTTTTACTTCTTTAGACTTATCATCGTCATCAAGACCAAGCTCACCTCTAATTATTTTTAATTGTTCTTTTAAGTAATACTCTCTTTGATATTTATTAACTTTATCATTTACTTCGTCTGTGATTTTCTTTTGAATATCAGCGACATCTTTTTCTCTTCTTAAATAAACCAATAGTTTAGCAAATCTCTTTTTAACGACTAAAGTTTCAACAAAATCTTGAGCCTCTAGTAAGTCAAGAGATAAGGAGAATGCCACAAGGTCAGCAAGTGAACCTGGCGAAGGTGAATTTAACATCGCTAACTTCATCTCTTCATTAAAATAAGGATTGATTTCGCTTAACTTTTTAACTTGATTGATAACCGATCGAGTATAAGCATCTAATTCCTCATCATGATTTAATATATCATCATAAACTTCAGGCTTAGCAATAATTAATTTCGGATCTGAAACAAACTTTTTTGCCCTATATCTTTTTAGGCCATGAACTAAAAGATTTACAGATCCATCAGGTAGTTTTAATTTTTTAACAATTTTACAAATGACTCCAACACGATATAAATCTTTTGCTTTTATTTTTGTATCACTCTCATCCTCAAAAACGTCACCTGAAAACTCTAAATCTGGATTAAATTTTTTTCCTTTTTCATCTTCACTTTCTTCTTCATCACTATCTCTATCTTCAAGTTCTTCTTCTCTATACTTAATTAAGTTTAATGCTATATAGCCAACCTTTGAGACATAATCATCTAATTCGGATGTATATTTTTCTTCTGACATCACAACTGGTGCTATCATTCCTGGATAAATAGGAGTATTTAAAATAGGAATAACAACTGTCTCACTTGGGATCTTAGAGTTTACATCTTTAGGAGTATCGTAATTAATTTTAATTGAAGTACCTTCGCTCATAATGACCTTTTAACATATATAAAAAAACTTATTCTAGAATAAATCACCCTTGAAAAATTGTCTCTATCTTTCCATTACTGCCAATTCTGATCAAATAACTAGCCATCTCTGTGAAAGCTTTATGATGATCTATAAGCAAGACTGTATGTCCCAATATAGACAATTCGTGAAGGAAATGCCCTATATTGGGAATCTCTTCATCAGAGAGCCCAAATGAAAGGTTTTCAAGCAATATAAATTGATTTTTTTTACTTTTGAGAAGCTTCGATAGTAAATAAATTCTCTGCTTTTCTCCACCAGACAAACTTGCAACTTTTCTATCAAGAGACAAATAATCAAGATTTAATTTTTTAAAATACTCAAAAATTTTTTGAAATTTCGGAGTGAGATTTATCCGATTTAAAACATTTCCCATGGGCTCAGAGATCGCTTCATGAAAAGTTTGCTCTCCATCAGATATCTCTGCATATTCTAAAATTAATCCTTTCCCTTCACATTCATCACACTTTAATTTCACATCGTCCAAATAAGGAAGTTCTATCAATTCAAATCCCCTACCATCACAATTCTTACATTGTCCAAGCTGTGAATTAC
>JAHDHG010000005.1:28714-38568 GCA_020631435.1 Bacteriovoracaceae bacterium
GACCTTTATCTAAACCTGAAATCTTAGAGTATTCAAGGCCAGCATAATGCTTTCTAACAACTCCAGCTAAATCTGTAAGACTTCCAACAGTTGATCTACTAGTAAATCTCGTGAGGTTAGCATCAATAGAGATTATTCCATCCGCAATAGAATCTACTTTTTTGATTAAATTCACATCAGAAAAACCAGGATTGAGATATTCACCCACAATAGAATAATTCAATTCATTTAGTAAAAGATTATTTAGAACTGTTGTTTTTCCTGATCCTGTTTGCCCATTCACCACCGAAAAAGTTTTTAGAGGAACCTTAAAGGAATTAAAATTTTTATTATATATTTCGATCTTATTACAATGAACGAAATTTTTTGTTTTTATTTTTTTATTTTTTTTAATCTTAACTTTTTGATTTTTTTTATATTTTCCTTGATAAGTAATCTCACCGCCAAATTGACCTGCCTTTGGACCTAGCTCAACAATAAAGTCAGCATTTTTAGCGACAAGATTGGAATGCTCAACAACTGCAATCGTATTGCCTTGCTCTTTTAATCTTTTTAAGTTTTTTATTAACAGCTTTTGCTGTTCATCATCTAGCCCTACACTTGGTTCATCAAAAACAAATAAGCATCCAGTCCCTTTGAATGATAAAAATTTAACAAGCTGAACTCTTTGGTATTCCCCTGCTGAAAGCGTCTTTGTTTTTCTTTTTAAATCAAGATGACCTAATCCTATTTCAATTGCTGAGGAGATGATATTCTTTAAAATATTTATAGTTTCTTTTGAATTAGATAACTTTTTTTCAATGTCTTTTACTAATTTTGATAAGTTATTAATATCTCCTGATAAAAATTCCTTTATGGAGTACTTTGATAAAATTTTAAAATTATGAAAAGATTTATCTATTCTTAGCTCCTCACATTCAACACATGGAGTTTCAGTTTGAATTTTTTTTAAAATTACTCTGATCCCTGGTTTATATTTTTTTCTATTTAAAAAAGATTCAATTTGATCAAACCCAGGCCAAGAAGATGACCCTTCATAGAAAAGTTTTTTAAAGGAATCCCCTAACTCTCTAATTCTTTTAGTCGTAGAAATTTTCTTTTTCTTGCATTCAGATTCAAAAATAGATTTATATTTAGAAAATTTATTCAAATTAAATAAAAGAATTCCACCTTTGGAGATCGAAAGATCTAAATCAAAAAGTTTCTTTTCATCTATTTCTAAATTTGCTCCAAAACCGTTACAACTACTACATGCTCCTTCGGCATTAAATGGAGAAAAATAGTTTTCAGATTTATAATTTAAGCCTGTAATATCACACTTTGGGCATGACTTAGAATTTGAATATTTAAATCTTTTTAGTGGTTCAGAATTTAAGATATAAAATAAATCACTGTCTTTAATTTCAACTTTATTTAATTTACTTATACCTTTTCCTTTAATTCTTAGTACTTCCCAATACTGATCATCAATATTGAAAGGATTAATTTCACCACTTTTAGACGCAGTTCTAGGAGGCAAAATTGTTTTTCCAAGAATTTCAATAAAGGCCTTTTTCTTAATAAAGAAATGAATTTTATCATTATCATCAAAATTAATTTTTTTTGAAAACTGATCCGCAAGAGAAATTCTTTCAAGATCAAGATGATGATTAGGGCACATCTCTTTAGATTCTTGAAAAAATAAACTTTGGACAAGTTGAGTAATGCTCAAAGAATCTAAAACATTTGTTCTTGAACCTTTTACTGGATTAACTTGTTGCAGTCCAAAAACTGGCAATACTGGATTTATAGAATCAACTTCAACTGCTGCTGGCTTTTGACTAAAGAACCTTAAGTTATTTGGATAGCAGTTCATTAATCTTCTTCTCGATTCGGTGAGAAGTGTATGATAAGCAAGTGAAGTTTTACCAGAGCCTGAAGGCCCCATGAAACATGTGATTTCACCTAAAGGAATTTTTAAATCTAGATTCTTAAGATTATTAACTCGCACACCAGAAAGGTGAATATAATCTTTTTTAGCCATTTGAATCCAATTTTAAGAATAAATTGATTATCTTTTCGAGAATTGGAAAGATTTTCTTGCACCAGCAAGACCGTATTTCTTTCTCTCGACTTTTCTAGCATCTCTAGTAAGAAATCCAGCTTTCTTAAGATCTGGTCTATGTTCAGAGTTGATTTTTTCTAAAGCTCTAGAAATTCCTAGTCTGATTGCTCCAGCTTGACCAGTTGAACCTCCACCTTTTACATTTACATAAACATCATACTGACCAGCAAGGTCTAATAAGTTCATAGGTTGATTCACAACATATCTACTAGTTGCTTTAGGAAAATAATTTTCAAATTCTCTTTTATTGATAGTTATTTTTCCAGTACCAGTTTTTAAGTAAACTCTAGCGATTGAAGACTTTCTTCGACCTACAGCTTGTGAAAGATATGTATTTGCAGTGGTATTCATAATTTTTCCTATAACCTATTACTTTGCGTATCTATTTTCTAATTCAAACTTCTCAGGACTTTGAGCTTCATGAGTATGCTCAGAACCAACAAAAAGCTTTAGTTTTTTTAATTGTTTTCTTCCTAAAGCATTTTTAGGAAGCATGCCTTTAACTGCTTTTTCTAAAACAACTTCAGGCTTTCTTTCAAACTGCTCTTTTGCAGTTCTAGTTTTAATTCCACCAATATAACCAGTATGCCAATTATACTTTTTATTATCTAACTTATTTCCAGTGAATCTAATTTTTTCACAATTAGTCACAACTACGTAGTCACCAGAATCAATATTTGGAGTATATTTGGGATTATTTTTTCCTCTTAGAATGTCAGCAATTTGAGTTGCAAGCCTACCTACAACTTGATTATCAGCATCTATATGAAACCACTTAGATTCTTCTTGAGCTTGTTGAGTAGTTAAATTTGTAGTTTTTTGGGTATACATACTGACCTCTAATATAATTAATAAGTATTTAAGTTATGATTATATATAGCTAATAAGAGTTTAAGTCAATAATTTGAACCTTTTGACGCAAGGCTAAAAAAATCCAATACTTAATCTGAACTCCCCTGGACTTTCTTTTTGACCTGAAGGTAAATTCCGTCTCTTTAATTTGAATCCATAATCCAAATCAATACTGCCTACTGGAGTGAGATATTTAAAAGAAAGACCTGTAGAGGTCCTTAAGGCAAATGGATTATATGAGTTCACCTGAATACTGCCAGCATCCAAGAAGACTCCCAAAATCATAGAATCATTAAGCAAATATCTGGGCTCAAATTTTAAATTAGTCATAAATGCCGTTTTATCCACAATAAGATCCGCAATATCAGAGGTTTGATTAATTAAGTTTATTTCTCTTTCTTTATAACCTCTAACTATATCAACTCCGCTCAGTCTAAATACTTTAATTGAAGGAATGAAACCTGTTGACTCAGAAGGAAAAGCTAACTTTTTTTCCGTCGCATAGTTAGTTTGTAAACCAAAAGCAAGTGATGAAGCGATGAAAAACCTTTTCGTAATCGGTATATAAAATTTTGACCTTGATACAAATTTACCAAAATTTATTTCTGGATCGCAATTCGGCCCTGCAAATGAACAATTTTTTTCACCTGACTGAGATCCCAGAAAAGATTTTGCCCATTCATAAGAAAATTGGAACCAAGCACCTTTTCTAGGGTTAACAGGATTATCTCTAAAATCAAAAATAAGACTTGGAGTTAAGCTACCAATTTGAAATGCTCCCTCATCACTCAAGCCACTATTTAAGTTAGGACTGGCATTCGATTGTACAATACTCTCATATGAATATGTTATATTCATACCAAAGTAACGATTAAAATCTCTTTTAATCGAATTGGATAGTCTTAATATGTCTGCATCAAAATCAAATAGCCTGGCCCTAGAAAAACTTGCTGCCGTGAAGTTATCCCATTTCGTTCTTAAAAGATCTGGATAAGAGTATGAGGTTTTAAAAGAAAATTCAGGAAATTTATTAAGTTGTCTTTTTGGATGATCATCAAGATCTTCCAAATTTAATCTATAATTAGTATTTGCCTGTGCATCAAGGGTTTGATTTAACCCAAATAAATTTTCTCTGGTATATCTTGCTCCAAACTTTAAACCAAGATCAGTTCTAAAACCAGGTGCAATTTCTAACTGTCCATATTCTTTTTCTTCAAACTTGATCAATGCCCTAACATCTTCAGAATCATTATCTAATTTTGCAATTTCAATTTGTGAGTTTTTGAAAAGATTAAGATTGCTAATTCTTTGTCTTATTTCTTTTATTAAATCAGGAGAAACATATTCATCCTGAAGATCTTCAAGTGCACGTCTAGGAACTATCCTTTTAGTATTTTCAAGACCAAAAAAATCAAAAGACCTTAACAATGCTTTAGATCCTTGAAACACCTTAATTTTAATTTTTACATTTTTGTTATTATTCGAATAACTAACAACATCATCATCTGTATTTATCACTCTGAACCAATAATAGCCTTGGTCCAAAAAATACCTTCTTAAAAAGTTAAAGTCTTCCTCAAATATAATTGGGTTAAAAGGATCCCCTTTAGCTGTTTTGAATTTATTTACTACAGAATCTAATTGTTTTCCTTCTTCATTAATAACTTCAATTTGAGAAACTTTTGTTTGGTCACCCTCTTTTATATCATAGATAACGCTTGACTTGGTTGTGTTCGAGATAACAGTAATTTCATTCTGAAGATACCCACTACTAATATATTCTTTATAAAGAAACTTTTTGAATGCTTTAAACTGACTTTCATCCCAAACTTTTTTCTCCGAGTTAATTGATGTTTGTGAATAAAACATCTTCTCTAAATATTTTGTTGAAAAAGTTTTATTACCCCGGAACCTAACTGAATCAATTTTTTTCAAATCAGATTTCTTGAAAATTATTCGCTTGAAAAATTTTTTATTTTCTACATCTGACCCAATATCTTCTATAACGAAAGCTCTATTAGGATAACCTTTCGAAGCTAAATATCTATTTATAAATCTATTCACTAATCCTTCAGAAAACCTCTTGCCTGTTGATTTTAGAAATAGTCTTAATTCTTGAAATAATGATTTTTTAGTAATCTCTTTATTTTCATCTTGAATATCAAAAGCAACTTCTGATAAATCACCACAACTAACATTATATATATATCCACTTTCTTTCTTAGTTTCTACAATCTCTACATCTGCAAAATAAAAACCCATATTCTTAAGAGTTGTATCGCTTTCCTCTTTATACCTAGTTATTAGAGATTTATCATAAGATCTTCTTTCTAACTTAGATAAAATAGTTTCAACTTTTTCTTTCGCAATATCTTTCTCACATTCAAAGTTTACTTTTAGTATTTTCTCTTGATCTTTAGCATATACATAATAAGTAACATTTACCTTACTTTGCGATGTGTTCTCAATTCTTTCCTTGATGAATATTTTTTTATAACCCTTATCCTTTAAATTCTTCTGAAGCAATTCTATATCTTTTGGTATAAGTAGAGGGTCAAGGTAATTACCCTTTTTGGTAATCAAATCATCTTTTAAATCACTCTCGACTTTGCGGCTTAAACCTTTAATATTTACTTTGGACACTATAAACCGATCCTTGATATCTATAGTGAGAACGTTTTTAGAAACTTTATAAGAGAATGAACTATAGTTATCTTTACTATAGAACATCTCAAAAACAGTAATAAATTCATTGATGTTCTTATAATACCCTTTTAGAGTATCTTTGTTTTTTTCAAAGTACTCACAAGTCTCTTTTTTCTTACAATTAATATTCACTTTTGAAATAACAATTTCATTGCAAAAAACAAATATTGAAAAAAAGAGGACTAAAAAATACTTCATTTGAATGTCCACCTAAATTTCAAATCCGCTCCAAATGATTGTGATGGAGTATTACCAATTTGGTTTTCATCTAAAGTACTTTCATAGACTCCTTCAATTAATACTCTATCGCTAAGTTTATAATTCAAATCTACTTTTGTAGTCTGACCAGAATCACCTAAGACAGTATTTGAAAGATCAACATTCATCTTGTCAGTAATTTTTCTACTTAGTTTTATATTCGTAGCAGTTCTAACATTTGAGCCACCAGAACCACCCTGAACTCTACCTTCAAGATAAGATGTATTTGAATCTACAACTTTTGTATCTACATTCAAAGTAAGTCCAAGAGTCTTTTTTAAAGTTTCATTTATTTTTAACTGGCTAAAGATAAAACTACCTACTCCTGCACTTGCAAGATTTTCTCTTTGCTGGTCTGTTAAATCTTGGTTTTCAGATTCATCAGCATAACCAAAAGCCATCAGAGATAGAATACTATTTCTTTCAAGATAAGGATCTGATTTAAAATCAAAAACGAGGTTATCTAATTTACCATAACTAGAAATAGATATTTTATACTCATCTACAGTAGATTCTCCCTCGTATTCAATGTCTGGATTTGTATAATCAGACTCTCCATCAAAACTGATAATTAATTTTTTAGCCTCAATAATATTATTGTTTAAGAAGACAGTGTTTTTCTCTTCCCTTTTTGTATAAATTTTCCCTAAAAGTTTTGGGTTTTCAGCATTGCCAAGTAGTCTTAATTTTCCAAAAATATTTTTTTCTGCTAATGAGTTTTTAATATTTATAGGCCTTAAAGTTTTAAAATCAATATTTAAATCATACCAAGATAATTGATTTGATGAATTAGATTTTGGAAGATACTTTATCTTTGCTGTAGTGACATCACTTGTGTCATCGATAAAAGATTCAAATTCATCTAAGATTTTTCCATTTTCTATGTTTATATTCCCTACTATAGAAAAAGGTGGTTTTTTTGAAAAAACAGAACCGCTACCATCTAAAGTCACATAACTTTTATCGTTTAAATTTATCCTAGCCTGATTAAAGAAATATTTGATCTTTGAATTAAAATTTGGAGGGAGTCCAATGTTTCCACTCAAAGAAAAAGATCCTTCTCCAAACTTACTCGTAAAACTCTTAATCTTAACGTCATTATTGATAATTTCTACATCAAATTTTCCATCATTAATGCCATCAGGAAAGCTAATGTGAGATAAATTAATTTCATCAGAAGAAACTTTTGCAAGTGAGTTTAATTTTTTATAATTACCACTTAATAAATAATTAATATCTATTTTCCCATCTGTAGAGAAAGGAGAATTTAAAATCTTTGAAATCTTTTCAGAATCTATACTCCCAATATTACTTATTTTAAAATTATTTTGAATATCTCCTTCACCCAAAGAATTAATAGCCTCTTTATCATTCTCAAGCAACGAGACATTCCAATCTACAATCCTTCCATTTTTAACAGAAATTTTCTCACCGGGTTTAAATTTTAAATCTATTTCTTCATGATCAAATGAAAATTCAGAAATTATTGTATCTATACTAAGGTCTTTTAATGAACCATAATTAAAAAGCAACTTACTGGAAGCTTTATTTTTGCCTCTCAAATATGGATATTCTAGATCATAAGTACTAAACAGATTAAACACTTCGTGCCATCTATTTAAATTTGTTTTTAAATTAATTTCAGACTTTTTATACTCTTCTTCATAAATAGTTCCATTCATAGATATTAAATTGTTCCCATATCTTGATTTCAACTTATAAACACCATCTAGATAATCAACTAAAAAAAATGAAGACTTAAAAGGCTTAGAAAGAATTTTACTTTCAGTAAATTGTGAATTCACTTTAAATCTTTCCTCATTCTTATCAAAAGAACCATTCATGCTAAGTGAGACCTTAGAAGAAAATCCTGAGTTCAAGTAGGAATATAGACTTATATCATCAGTTGTAATATTTTTAGATTTCATGTCAAAACTAAAAGTTTCAGAGGAATCTATATATTTCATATTCCCAAAGATTCCACCTTCTCCTATCTCTGCAGAAACAACAGGAAAATCAACGTTAAGATCTTTGAATTCAAATTTAATTTTTGCTTTGTCAATTACCTGTGAGAAAAATTTAAAATTTGATGAAAAAATACTTCCCTTAACAACGAGTTCAGGAAGATCTACTTTACCAGAAATAAAATACTGACCACTAACAAGTCCTTCAGAGTAATCAAAATAGTAGCTAGGGATAGACTCTATTACAGGCTTGTGTGATTTTCTAATCTCATCAATACTTAAACCTATCAAGTTCACCTTCCCAGAAACTGCCTTGGAAGCTAAATCAACCTTTGCATTAGCTTTATACGTACCCTTCTTATATTTCCCACTAACTCTTTTGAAAACAACTTTTTCGCCACCAAGATCAATTAGAAAATCTGTGTTCAAATCTCCAAGATAAAAATCAGCATAAGAAAATTTCGATGCATTTCCATAAAAATTAATCCTAGTGTCTTCTGTACTACCTGAAACGGTAATATCAAATTGACCTGTTCCAGATATGGGAAAATCTAATACGTGTTTAAAGTTAGAAAAGTTAAGAGCGACTTCTTTTCCTTCAACATCTATTTTATTGGGATGAATCGTACCTTTTAAATTTGATAATTTATTATTTTGAAATAAATCAAGATCTAAAGATAATAAATCATTTTTTTGATTAAAGTTAAAAATTCCTTTGGTTATGTTTACATTAGAAATTTTTAAAATCTCCCCATCTACATCTAAAGCTAAAGGTGAAAATATGGCGTCTTCAATCTTAACAATTACTTTATCTTTTGGAATCGATAGTTTCAGTTTTCCTGATACATATCCTTTGAGTTTTTCTTCGACTGTTGGGATAGATCTCAATGCCTGACTCAAAGGAACCTTGTTTAACTTTAAAACCAAATCTTTCGGAAAAACAGTTTTGGATTTTCCATCTAAGATAACTTGTGGGTCATTAAAAAATATTTGATGATCTTCATTTTTAAGCAATGCCTTATTTAAAACAAGTTGATTATTGTTATAAGAAAAGTCAATAAATCCTTTGGTTACATTAGCATATTTACTTCCAAACTCATTGAGTATTACATCTCCCTTCAATGAAATATCATCTTTAAAACCTTTAAGTTTTAAATTTGTTTTCAATAATCCATCAAGGCCATGAGATGAAAGTATCTCATGAGGCAAAAACTCCTCGGCCATAAACTCAGAATTCGATTCTAAGTCAAGGATAAAATTACCTTGATCAATAGATTCGATCTTTCCATTTGCTGCAAAAAAACTAAAATCCTTTTTAATTAAAATTTCTTTTAAATGAATATCTTTAGATTTTAAAACACCTTTTGCATCTATAATATTTGCATTCAATTTCTTATCATAAAAAAAGTCTCTGGCTTTCACTTCAAAAAAGAAATTCTGATTTCTAGATTCAAAGGAGGCTTCTGCTATAAATACTTTTTTATTTTCACCGTAATAAACTTGAACGTCCTCTAATGAGGCACCATAGAGATATGAGTTTTTGTTAATTTTAAAACCCTTTTCCAATGCACTGATAATCTCTTTTCTTGAAAGCTTTTTCGATGAGTTTTGGTTCTCCTCATTCTCACTTTTAATTTCTGGTATCCTCACAATAGCATTTCTCAATTTAACTAAAGAGATACTTATGTCTTCATCAAAATTATTTGTAAAAAATCCTAAATTGAGACCAAAGTTTTCCGAGTAAACTTTTGCTAGATCACTTTCACTTAGCTTTAGGTGTACTTCTAAATTCTTCAGAATGACTTCAAAAGGAACGGCATTAACCACTAAATTATCAAAGGAAAGCTTTGAGACCTTATCGCTCTTGATACTATCTGAGATCTTACTCTTTAACCAAGAGGTAAAATATGGACTCTCAAGCACATTAATCAAAACACTATAAATTAAGCCAATAAAGATTAGGAGAAATG
>JAHDHG010000135.1 GCA_020631435.1 Bacteriovoracaceae bacterium
ACAGTCTTTTCGTTTAAACTTTTAAGAAATGGGGCCCTGTTATCTTCATGATGAAGACATCTAGCAACCTTTAGCATATGGGCTCTATTCTCTGCTCCACCTTTAATTAAATAAGTTCTTTGATAATAATCCTCATACATTTCTTTGAAATTCGATGTCTTTGGATTTTTTAAAATTTTGATAACTTTACCTAAACCACCATTATAAGCTGCCATTAATATTTGAACTGCTCTAAACTTATCCTCATCTGTTTTAAAATAAGTTTTAATCTCAGATTTTAAATTCTCTAGATTGTTAGTTGCTCCCAACCTTTTCTTAGCTTTTAAATATAATAAAGTATCAAATTTAGCAGATAATTCATAAAGCATGTAACTTGAAAAGAACATATTGTGCTTATAAAATTTCACATACAACTGATTATCTTCTCTTACAGATGTATCATTGGTAAAATTTCCAATCTTAGGAATAAAATTCAAATAAGAATTCGAAATCTTTTTTAGATAATCATTTCTATGGATGTTCCTATGAACATTAGAGCAATACTTAGCTTTTTTCTCACAATTAATTATTGATGCAAGCCCTCTAATATCTTTTTCACATTTGAGTCCCTGTAAGTATTTATCTTTTGAAAAATTACTAGCAAAATCTTTAAAAGAATCTTTGCAATTTTTGAATTCAGAATTATCTTTTGAATGATAAGAAATCTTTTTAATAATATCATCAACTGATTTTTTTTCTAGCTGAGCTATTCCATAAGCTGGTGCCGAATCTTCTAACTCGTTAAATCTAGACTCAACGAACATATTGCAAGTATTTACCTTCCAAGAAAGACCCGTTAGTCTCTGAAGCTTTAAAGATTCCTTAATAATCGCATCTCTATAGTCTTTATATTGATCAAAGCTCTTAGAATAAGTCTGCTTAGAAGTCATAAACTTATCAAAGTAGTTTTTGAGCTGCTCATTAGATTTAAACTCACTATTTTTTAAGCCTATCTGTGTGAGAAAGATTGATTTTTGATTTTTGTACTTATCTTCTTTAATTTCATTAACTATAGATTTTGGTCCATTTAATTTAACTGAGCATGAAATAAGAATAAAAATTATTAATATCTTCCCCATAAATTTCCCCTAAAATCAGTATAATTTCGATCGAAGGCCCAGAGAGGAAAATCAGTTAATTCACCGAATATCAGGTATTTATAACTAGATATCTTTAAAATTATGATAAAAAAAATTGGCAAAAAAAAAGGGAGCTCGAAAGCTCCCTTTGTAGATATATGTAAGAATCGATTACTTTAATCGATCAGCAAAGCTTTGAGCTACATAATGAACCCATGTATCGAAATCTAAGAATCTTGCCTTATCAGATTCTTGGCTACCATCAAGAGTCATATCAGAAAATCCACTCTCTAACACAGGTGTAAAGGAACCATTATAAGCTTCAATACTAATATCATTGACATCAATACCTAATTTAAGATCATGAGATAAATCTTGTAGGTCCTGAGCAATCATTACTTCAACTAGTTCTTTTGCTGCCTGGCCTGAAGTTGTTTGGGTAGCTTTAGCAAAATATTTTTTATACCTTGTTGGTGACAATATTCTTCCTACTGTTCTTTTAACGATAGTGGCTCTTCTTGTCTTCATCTTAGCAACATTTGTATTGGCTTCTGAGAAATCTTGATCACTAATACTATCTACATCAAAAGTAGTATTTAAAAAATTGATCTCATCACCAGCAGTACATGGTGCACCTAGATTGATACTACACTGCTCATTTATTTCAGGAGTCCAAAAAACATAACCTTTAGTGTTTTTGAACTTATAATAAGAAACTGATGGTTTACCGTTTGAATTAAACTTAAACCACACATTTTCTAATTGTCCATTTTCAATAGAGCTAAGTCTTTCATTTTCTTTATTGTTTAAAATATAAGTAGCAACAAATCCTTTAGATGCATTATTGCCATAATTTGAAACTTCACTTTTTACAGCTGCAAAACTATCGTTTGAAACAAAATTTGGTGTTGGCTCAGTAGTAGTCGTTGTAGATACATTTAAATTAAGGTTTCTTTTTACAGTAGACGTATTTTTGTCTGATAATCTAGCGTTATTATTACAAGAAAATAATAATCCAATCACTAGTAAGCTTAATAATTTATTCATAAAGTATTCTCCTAAATTAAAGCGATACTAGCATATGGAGGTTAAAATTCAATGCGGTGCGAAATTTTTACAATAAAAAAAGACCCATCTTATAAGGGCCTTTTTTTAATCGAAAACTGATTAAGATTTACTTCAACATACCGTTAACTATGTATTCAACTGCTTGAGCTTGTGGGTTAACATCAAACTCTTTAGAAACAGACTCTCCAGCAACTTCTGAACTAATAGTCATACAAGTATACTGTGCGTTTTCACCTAATTCAGGTGTAATCTCTGTATTTTTCCAATTAGCTCCTAGGTCACTTGCTAATTGATCAACTTTTGAAGCCATTTTCGCTTCATAAGAAGAACTATTCCCTTTATCAATTGACTTTGAATAGCTTCTAGAATGTATTATTGAGTTTACATATTCTGTCAGTTTTCTAACTTTATAAGCTTCACCAACTGCTAACTTTTTCATCACTCTAGTCTTCTGAGTTTCTGTTGCTTCTCTGTATTCTTCTTTAAGATTGCAGTTTAAATAATCAATCATCTCTTCAACATCACATGTATGATCAAAAATATTCTTCTTATTCAATTTAACACAATCTCTATACATCTCTGAAGTAACAAATAACGGAGTTTCAGATCCCTTGAGAGTAAAATGAGAAACTTTAAATTTTCCATGAGCATATTCAGAAATATAGATATCTTCTATATCTGAGCCAGCAGCTTTGAGTTTTTCATTCACTTTAGCACTCATCATTTCTTCAGTTACTAACCTATCTAAAGATCTTGGATAATCTCTATTTTTTGTAATTTCTTCTTTTAAACTTTTCACTGCATCTCTTGAAAATATTTCAGAGACATCTATACTTTTATCTGGTGCTGGGTCACCTGTTGATCCACCATCTGTTGATCCACCATCTGCTGATCCACCATCTGCTGATCCACCATCTGTTGATCCACCATCTGTTGATCCACCATCAGTTGATCCACCATCAGTTGATCCACCGTCTGTTGATCCACCGTCTGTTGATCCACCGTCTGTAGCATTAATTGGACTAGTTACTTTTTTGGAAGTTCCATCTCTATCCGAAAGTCTTGCATTGTTGTTACATGCAACTAGGATCAAAGATAAAACAAGCGAGGAAATTAAATTAAATTTCATAACACTCTCCTTTGATTTGTTATTGGCGGACTTATAACACACTGAGACTAGCGCATGGCAAAAAAATGACAGTATGTGTAATTTTTTCTCAAATACTTGAAATATCTAAATTATTTGCAGGGTTTCTATAATTTCTATCTAAATCGAATAAATATAATAAGTACCAAAGATGAATCTATGATAGATCTTACTCATGAACATCAACTCAATAAATCGGTGTACTATTATTGGAGGAGGATTTGCTGGCTTGTTATCAGCTATCTACTTATCCAGAAAAAATATTGAAGTAAATATAATTGATAAAAGATTATTTGATCAAATTGAATTTCGCTTTATATCTAAATTAAGTCAGCAAGAACATGTTCATATACTTACTAGAGAAGGTACGGACCAGCTCTTTGAATTATTCCCAGACTTTAAAGAAAAATTTGGATCTCATAAATTTCCAGAACTTAATTTTACTAGTGATATAAAGTGGAACGGCCCTCAAGGCTCTTTTCCCCAATTTAAATCAGATTTTGGCAATGTTTATACTTTTAGTAGAAAATCATTGGAAAACTTTTTACTTGATGAAATAAAAAAACTTAACAATATCAAAATCATTGCAAATACAGAATTTATCAAACCTCTTACATGTGAAGAAAGAGTCCATTCTCTTGAGCTATATGATAAAATTAATAAAAATTATTATGAGATTGAATCTGATTTGCATTTAATATGTACTGGACGAAATTTTAAATTCATACCTATACTTAATGCCTTAGGAATAAAAGATTTCAAACAAGAATTCGTTCCTTCGAATCTTTTTTATCGTTCTTTTAAAATTAAAACTAATTATTTCCAAACCAAAAAGACAAAAGCAATAATGACAACAACCTTTGGAAATAAAGTACCTAATGGCTCTGTTCTGTATCCTATTGCTAATAATGAATACATCGTAACTCAAGTCTCTAGGAAGTTTATAGATAATATTTATGATTTTTCATTAAAGTTACATGATAGAGAAATATATAATGTTCTTAAATCAGCTGAAAATATTGGAAAAGAATATATTTATAAAATCAGAGGCTCTAAAAGAATCAAAATAAATAAAATAAAAAAATGGCCAAAGAACTTACTTTCTCTTGGTGACAGTATGATTTCTCTTAATCCTATCTTTGGTCAAGGTTTAAGTTTATCAATTGTCCACTTAAAAAAATTAGATCAATGGCTAGAAACCTCTGAGAATGAACTAGAATATCAAAAATCATTAATGCAGATATCAGATAGAGCTTGGAAGCTAGGCACAATTGAAGATAAAAGAATGAATGCTACAGGATTAAAAAAAGTATTTTATTCGATTGGTGAAAAATACATATTGTTTTTAATTAATAGAGCAAAAACAAATCGTATCGTTTATATGAATTTAATTAGTTTATTAAATATGAAAACATCAGCTAGTTCATTTATATTTCCAATAAACGCCCTTAGGGATATCCGAAATTGACTTCAATTACTTACTATGAAAGCATAAATTATGGATCGAGAGACAATAAAAAAACAGATTATTGAAATTATTGCTGATATTTTACCAGACCAAGATCTTAGTTCTCTGAGCGAAGAAGAATCCTTACGAGAGCAACTAGGAATGGACTCTATGGATGTTTTAGATATTGCAATGGAGTTTAGAAAAAACTTTAAAATAGCCATCGAAGATGAAGATCTTGTGAAACTCTCGTCTTTAAATAGCTGTATCGAATATTTAGATCAAAAAATTTCAAGTAAATCTCATTGAATTCAAAGGAATATGATTACATTATCATCGGAGCAGGCTTTTCTGGTTTGTCATGTGCTCTAAGATTGGCCATGTTTGATCATAAAGTAGCAATTTTAGAATCTCATTCTATACCAGGCGGACTCAACTCTTATTACAAAAGAAAGGCAGGCAAAGAGATTATCAGAATTGATACTGGACTTCATGCTCTGACAAACTATAGTGTTAAAGGTGAACTAGGAACAAAACTTTTCCCTCAAATTCTAAAACAATTTCGATTTTCTTACGACCAATTTAATCTTTGCCCTCAAATTAAATCAAAGATTATTCTACAAGATCAGATGATTGAGTTTTCAAATGATATTAATTTTTTATCTCAAAATGTAAAAAATTTATTCCCAAATCATCATCAAGAATTTTTAAATTTCCTTGAATTCGTAAAGACACAAAATTTAAATCTTTATAATGCGCCATTTGCTTCTGGACTAGAAATGATTTCTAGTTTTATTAATAATAAGAATCTAATAAATTTACTCTCATTCCCTATCATTTGCTACGGATCTTGTTGGCCTAAAGATATAGATTCTTATTTATATCTCTCACTTTTTAAAGCTATCTATCTTGAAGGCCTTTCTCGCCCTAGAGAAGGAATTAAAACTATTCTTGATCTATTTGAAGAAAAATTGAAAACATATAAAAACGTCGACCTCATCTATAAAAATCAAGTAGCTAATTTAGAGATACAAAAAAACGCAATAAGAGTAGAAACTCAAAAAAGTACTTTTCTCACAAAAAAAGTCTTCTCTTCTATTGGTTATCCTAAAATGAAAGATCTGTTAGGTGAAAAACTCCACAAAGAAAACTTAAGTCAAGTTTCATTTGTTGAGGTTGTTTTTGTCTATGACGAGGAAAAAGATCAAGCTTATGAAGAAACAATTATATTTTTCAATGAATCTGAGACAAATATTTTTGAACAGAAAGATGTACTAATTGGAAAGTCTGCTGGTGTGATTTGTTGTGTTGAAAATTTCAAATCTTCTAAAAAGCTTAATAAAATCATCAAAGTAACATTTTATGGTAATTATTCTGCTTGGTCTAAACTTGATAAGAAAGAATATATTAAAAATAAAAAAACCATCATTGATTATGCAAAATCCAAATTACAACTTTACCTCCCTAAAGAAAAAAGAAATCCTGTCTATATCGATTGTTTTACACCAAAAACGATTAAAAGATATACTAGTCATCTAAACGGTATGGTCTATGGATCAACTGATAAATTTAAAGATGGACTATTTCACGCATCCAAAGATTTGATTTTAATTGGTGCTGATCAAGGAAACGTGGGAATTACTGGTTGTATTTTGAGTGGAGCCAGTATGGCAAATAAACATGGACTCTCATTAAGGTAAAACTTCTACACCTAAAACACTTGTATTTAAACCACTTCCTATTCCTACTAATAAAGATTTGTAATGATCACTATACTTAGCTTTAAGCTCCTGAGAAGTTTTCATAAAAGTATATGGCAATGACACTGTCCCCATGTTCCCTAACAAATCATAAGTATGATAATGATTAAATTGAGAAAGATTCAATTCATCAATAAATTTATCTTGAAATTGTTTTCCAATTTGATGAAAAAATATCTCTTGATATTCTGTAAGATTGATATACTCATTCATAAGAAAATCCCAATGCGCCTTACCATTAATGATTCCTTTTTCTAATAGAGTAATAGAATCAGTATTCATCCACATTTTTTCTCTTGATCCATCTCCTATACAAACTTCAGCTAGTTCAGAACTAGTTTTAGTACTATAAAAACTTAAATGAGCTTTTGCTTTCTCACATCTATTGCTAATTAACCAAGCAAATCCACCAGAGCCTAAAGTCAAAGAAGTAAAAGATTTTTTAGCATCTTCTCTAGACGGCATTTCAGAATTTAAATAATTAATTGTATCTCTTATAATATGAAAGGAATTCTCCGCTGAGCAT
>JAHDHG010000136.1:0-3345 GCA_020631435.1 Bacteriovoracaceae bacterium
TGAGTACAAATATACTAACCAGATGACCTGCAAGTACATTAAGCTGCTTCTGTTTAAAAAAGGATTTATGCCCAAACTCATGAAGTAAAATAAACATTTGTGCATAAAAAAATGTCCCAGCAAACATTGAGATTAAAAATGAAGGTAAAGGTGAATTCAGAAAATAAAAATGTATAGCCCCCAACAGAAATGGTAATAACAATAAAGTAAATGCAATTTGATTAGACTTAGTTAGATTATTTTTCATTATTTATCAATGCTTGTAACTCTTTAACTCTTTTTGGTGACGGCCCTTTTAATCTACAAATTACTGTACATTCTGTATAGATGTTATCTTGATACAAAATAAGATGTTTTAATATTAAAGACCTATCATTCATTTTTTCAAAAACTGTCTTCACAGTGAACTTATTAAATAATTTCAATGACTTTTTATAGTTTATTCTTATTTCGCTAATTACTGGTTGATATTTATGAGAAACAATCTCTCGCAAAAAACCACTCTTACTTAAAAATACTAAGCGAGCACGATTAAAATAATTTAAATATTTCGCATTGTTTACATGAAAGTTAAGATCTAAATCCCAAGGCATGACTTTAAAACTAATGGAATCTTGAATTAATATTTTTCTAGAACTAAAAAAATGAAAAAGTATACAAAAAAAAGACTTAATCATTCTATCTCTTCATTGTGAACTTTATTAAAAAAACTAACATACTTATTTCTAACTTTAGATATCTCATCATCTAAATTTTTAAGCTCCCACTTACTTGGATCAATCTCATCTAACAATTCTACTTTTATTATTCCTGATCGATAGTAATAAGATTCGAAAGGATTATTTTCTTCTTTGATATTAATAAATAATGGGACGATTTTTACATTAGACTTCATTGCAACATGAAAAACACCTCTCTTAAACTTAGATATACCATGATAAAAGTAATGTTGACCTTCTACAGAGCAAATCAATCTCTCATTATTATTGGAAAAATCATCAGTTAATTTTTTAAAAAAATTAAGACGTCTATTTTTATCTTTCTCAACAGGAACATATTTCGCTCCACATAATAAATTTGTCCAATGAAGAGGTAGAATGTTTCGAACTCCTTCAGAAATAAGATAATTAGAGTTTTCAAGTCCTAATGCTGGAATAATAAAAATGTCTAAAAAAGAATTATGGTTAAAGATAAACATTTTCTTTTCATTTATCTTCTTTATTTGTGGATCTATTTTTAACTTTATTCCAGATATCAGTAATGCAAATTTGCAAAGATGTGGAAGGATTTTGAGCCTGAAAAACTTTTTTGAATATCCAAGAGTAATAATAAAGCTTAATAATCCGAAGAATGAAAAAACCAACATCGAAAAAAAAGCAATGCAAATTCTATAAAGAGCAACAATCGAAGCAAATTTCATCTCAAGTTTTGGAAGCGATAAGGATTTCAGTTTTTTCACATCAGTATTCATTTTTTCCTTAAAACGATAGTCTGCATAGCTAAATTTAATTTTTTTTCAAACAATAAAAAAGGAAATAATAGGGCCTGACCTAAGAAGTATGGAAAAATGATTTTATCTAAATTGAGGCCTTTTCCAAACAACTTAAAGTAAGAGCCTGCGAACAAATAAAAATAGGCTGGAAAAGCTCCATAAGGTAAGTAATGCTCTACCTCAAAACCCGCCTGTTCTGACATTTTTATGAATCTTTTTTTATCAAATAAAACTGTATGTTGAGGTGCTTGAACCCCTGGCCATTTATTCTTAAAAATTTTATATGACTTAGAATCTAATCTAGGAACTTCGATGATGACCCTACCATCTTCACTTACCAATTCATGGGCCTTTTTAAGGGATTTTTCAGGGTTGTAACAATGCTCTAAGAAATGCCACATCGTTATCAAATCAAAAGAGTTCGCTTTTAAATCCTTTTGATCATAAAAAAGCCCACAATGAAAATCAATTTCATTAAATCTCGGGAAGCTAAGGTCTTCTTTAAAGTCCACTCCAGAAATTTTACAATTATATTTATCTTTTAAATGCAATAAAAATGTCCCTACTGCACATCCCACATCTAAAACCTTAGAATCTGAGTTTAAATTCACAAAATCTGAGATTAGTTTGTCTTTATCTCTATCATGCTTAGACATTGCTCTTTCATATAAAGGAGTTAATATTCCCCAGTCTTTTTTCTTTCTATGAGCAATATACTCAGAATCATAGAAATCTTTAATTTGATCCACATGAATTCTTGGATATTGATATGCTAGACCACAAGAGTTACAAGTAACATATTGGAACTCACCTTCTTTACCGGTCAAATCTTCTTCGCCTTTAAGAAGAAATTCATTTTCACTTTCACCACAAAGATAACAACTTACTTCTTCAAACTTATAAGCAGGAGGATTGTTTAATTTTTTAAAATTATTTAATGTTTTCATAAATATTCCAGTACTATCTTTAAAATTACTAAAGTAATAAAAAAGGTTAAGAGAATTATTTTCTTCTTTTTTATGTTCAAGTTGTCTGCGAGGTCATTAAAAACAACTAAAAAGAAACTTGCGATTGCCCATTTACAAGAAAACTTCCTAAATCTAGCGACTAGTAAAATCAAAAAAGGATATTTCAATAACGGCAATAAAAATGTAATAGTCTTATTTTTAAGTAAATAAAGAACAAAACATCCAAATATAAAACCAATGTATAGAGCGAGATATTTCTCATAAAAAACCCAAATCAACAATGCACAAATAAAAAAGAAAAAAACATCCATTATGACCAATGAATTGAAATTTTCTTTTTTCATGTAAACTCTTTCTAACCCTCTTTCTTTATCAAAGCTTATACTAGAAAGGTCATCATGGAGCCTTAAGTGAAAAACAATAAAAAGAACGACGAAAAATTGAGAAACCATGACAGATGAAAAGCTTAAATTAGCTAAAAAGACGATAAGAACAGATACTAATGACCAAACTATTAGACTAAATCTTTCTTTGTAATAATGATACCCAATTTTTAAAGGCACTTAATCACTCCTTGATATCCATCGAGATTAACCATTTGATCATCTTTTAAAACTTCTGTAATACCTTCTATTCCGACAACAGCAGGAATACCGAACTCTCTTGCAACAATTGCACCGTGAGAGAGCATTCCTCCTTTTTCGACAATTAATCCTCCTATAATTGGAAAAGCACAAATCCAACCAGGATCAGTTTGCCTTGTAACTAAAATATCTCCTTGATTGAGTTTTGATATCTCAAGAGATGATTGAAGTACTTTTACCTTTGCTTTAATGACTCCCCCACATGCTGGCAGGCCTTTATACTCACCCTCACTTAAATTAT
>JAHDHG010000136.1:3355-6983 GCA_020631435.1 Bacteriovoracaceae bacterium
TTGATGAATTTTATTGTCCAAACCTTCAAGTTCTGAAAAGAAGTTACCTGGCTTACTCTTAGTTTTCATCATTCTATTCTTTCTTAAATTTACTAATGATTTTATGTACTCCGAATCGATTTCTTCACCAGATAGAATTTCGTTGATCTCAACATAAGTGAGGTAATACAAATCTTTTTTATCATCTAAGATATTTTTAGAAACTAGAATGGAAGACAGGTTTAAAGTATTTTGTTTAAAATGATGATAAAGTTTAGCTTGTTTTAACCGAACTCTCTCTCTTGCACTAATTCCTAAACAAGCAAGTCTAACACTAGATTTAAGAATAAACTTCCAAATCAGACTTAGTGGAAAAGTTAACTCTTCCCCTACTAACTTTAAAGCATTTTCAAGTTCAACCTTTTGTTCATTTTCTTTTTTTGAAAAAAGTTCATAAGGGTTTCTTGTATCAGATTGCAAATATACTTTAATCATATCGATAAAATCAGAAGGATTATCAATATAGTTATCATCAAAAAGTGTTAATTCACCTGAGCATCGAAATCCCCAATTTTCTAAATAATCATTTATTGTCTTGTATAATTCAACATGCCTAGTATCTTTTATAGTCTTTAATATTTCTTCAGAGTCTAATTCATTAAAGATTTCTAAATACTCATCATTATTCTTAATGAGCTCACTTATCTCCCAAATTTCAAATATTGGCTTATTAGAAACTAAATCGGGGATAGATTGAATTAATTTATTTTGAACTCCTTCAGAGTTTTCTTTAAAAAACTTCTCGCAAACTTTTCCCAAAACCCCATGAAAAATCATGGCATAAAAGTCTGCAAAAGAAGCATTAACCCAATAATGAAACCTAATATCTAAAAATTCATAATGTAATTTTTTAATTTCTGATAGTTTTCCAGATTTTTTTTGATTTAAAGAATACAAATCAACTCGTTTTTCAATTCTCTTAACTTTTTTCTCTAATTGAAAAAGATGTTTAACCGTATGAAAACAAAATTTAAAGAACTCAAAATTTTTATAATTCGATTTTAAGGTATGATTAGTTTCTTGATACCCTACAAAATTATTAAAACTGTTTTTTAATAATGGATATAAGGGTGAGAGCTTCAATACATTAAAAATTGAGCTCATATTATAATACATCTTATGCCCCCAAAGGCCGATAATACTATCAAAACTATCCTCTCTCATTTCATCGTTTAGTTTCAGCTTAAAAACTTGGGAAATATTTTTGAAGTAATAGTAATAAGATTTTCTAGCTATCGAATAAAGTAGAGGTGATAGTTGCTCGGGGTAATTTTCATTTACATTTGTATCCGACCAATAAATCTTAGATTTAATTTTTGTAATTGGTCTTGACTGTACAATATAAATTTCATCTCCTTTCGCACACCACTCAATATCTTGCGGTGAAGAATGATAAACCGATAAGATGTTCTCCATCTCTTTAACAAGCTTTTTAATATTAAATGGAAATTCTTCTGAGTTTATGAATTGTGGAGAGAATACAACTGAAGTAGGAGTTATTTCACCTTGAACAAGTTTTTCTCCATGACCAGAAACATATTCAACTAAAGCATTATCTGAACCATTGGGATCCTTAGAAAATAAAACACCAGCATAATCTGGATCAATCAGCTCTTGAATAACTACACCCATACCTCGCAATTTCTTATTTTGAACTTTTTGATAAGTATCCAACCTATCGTTTTTCAAAGAGAACCAACATTTCTTAATTGCCTCTATTACCTTTTTTTGATCTTTATCAACTAAAAAAGAATCCAATTGCCCAGCAAATGAATGATCTTCTCCATCTTCTCCAATTGCTGAGCTCCTCACCATTACTTGCTTAGAGTTTAAATTTTTCAAATTTAAACTTAAATCATGTTCTAAAAAAGAAATCTCTTTTAAATTTTCATATTTGAAAAAAGCCTTCTTAGTAATTACAAAACCATTAGGAACAGAAATCTTATTTCTAATCATATATGATAGGTTGTACCCCTTTTCTCCAACTTGATTTAGATCAACACTTTCATCTTGAAATGAACTTATATATGACACATTTAATTCCTCTATGATCTATGATGATCATATTATGCATAAAGTTAATTTATAGAAAATTAATAGTATTTAAATTGATCTATGTTAAGTAAATATTTAAAGATCTGAGGCCATTTAAGGCCTCAGATCCTAATATTTTTTTATGGAATTATTGTTCCACCTGAGTTTAACCCTTCAAATGGCCCTACATTAGCTCCTGTACCAGTGACTGAAGGAGATGAGGTCACTGAAGATCCTTGAATGGTTCCTAGAATCAGTTCACCAATAAACCCTCCTACAAGATCTGCTCCGCTTACAGATGAACCAGTATATGTTGAGTTTGAAATTAATTGAGATGAACCATCTATCAGACCAACAAATCCTCCAGCTTGATCATTTGTACAAGTTACTGATCCACTTGCTGTAGAATTCGTCACTGTACTGGTATGTCTAGCATATCCTAAAAATCCACCACATCTTGAATCTCCAATAACATTTGAAGTACTTGAACAGTTAAAAAATGTTGCATGGGCAACTGAATATCCTGCAAACCCTCCAATATTATTTGTTCCACTAACAGTTGTTGCTTCGGTACTACAATTTTCAAAAATTACATGAGTTGTTGTAGAAGCTGTTGCAGTTGATGCTTCATTAACTATACCAACAAAACCTCCAACAAACTTTGCTCCTGCTCCTGAAGCTTGAGTTACAGTAACATTATTTGAAACATGGCAATTTGAAAATTTTAAAGATCCACCTGAATCCGGATTTCCGTTAGCTTGTCCTACGAACCCTCCTATCTCATTTCCATTAACACCCATCAAAATTTTTCCTGTATTCAAACCATTTGAAACTTCAAATACACCTGAACCTGATTGCACAACAACCTTACCAATAACTCCTCCATTGTTTCCAACATTAGTTAAAGTTGAGCTTAGATCAATATCACCATGATTTTCAATATTATTCATAAAGCTACCTGGTTGGTTTAAAACTAATGAACCAACTATACCTCCAACAAAACCGCCAAGAGAACTTACTGTTCCATAGTTAAATAGATTTTCACCTTGAAAAGCATATGGCCTTCCACTAACAGCAAGCGCTGACCCTACTATTCCTCCAGTTCCTGTTGCTGTCGCATTTGAATCAATAGAAACATCTGCTCTATTAATTAGGTTTTCAAAAATATGGGTAGAAACCGCTGCACTATTGTTCCCACCTCTTCCTACAAATCCACCAACTCCACTTTTAGTAGTAGTTGAAGAAGAAATCGTCATAGTTGCTTGAATTTCAGAATTTGAAATTTTAACATCATCTACACCTCTCATATCTCCGATTGCACCACCTACTAAACCATCGGTTGATAAGACACTACCAGTTGCTGAAAGTTGAAAATTATCAAGATCTAACTTTAGACCTGTTGCTAATCCAATAACAGAGCCAACTTTATCTTTTCCATCTAGAGAAAAATTATCTTTGATTTCAATATTACTTGCTTTAGCATCAGCTCCAAAAGTCCATAAACCTATAACGCCACCGACATTCGAAAACGTTGGTCCTGAGACTATATTTGTCC
>JAHDHG010000137.1:0-3345 GCA_020631435.1 Bacteriovoracaceae bacterium
ATATGTAGAAACTCAACTTGCGAGAAAAATAACGAGGATTGGGAGAAATTAAATACTTATCAAATTGATAAAGAACTCAAAGAATACTTAAGAGGTACCTTAAAACTATGTAGTTATGGCGAAATGTATTGTAAGGCCTCAGAATATAAAAAAGTTGTTCTTTATACTTCTGATCCTAATGATAAGTTAAAAATGAGAAATGGGGAAAGAGCTGATGTGATGGTTTTTCCAGTAGCTCAAAATATTAAAGAACTCAGTGCAAATTATCTATTAGTAAATTCAAAAAAAGTCTTTGATTTAAAAAAATCAAAATTTATTAATTTAGCTTTAGATGAAAGGTGGATTAGTCAGGTCTCATATTCTAAAGATGTAAATAAAATTATAGTTTTGCATCAAAGAAATCTTCATTCAATAGATCCTCTTTCTGGAGAAACCATAAAGATTGATCTTGGAAGATTTAATTCTCAAGTCATTGGTTTTAAAATTTATAAAGACTTAGTCTTAGGATTTACTGGTCATGACGATAAGATCTATTCAATTTTTAATTTTAGCTTAAGTTCAAATCAATTCTTCAGTGATTATAAATCATTGACATCTGCAAAGAAAATCAACTGTGATTCTGAAGTGAGCTCAATTTGTATTACAGAAGAGAACTTGAATTATTTTGTTAACCCCAAAAGTCTAGAATTAGTAGAGATCGATGGAGAGAAGATTTTATTAGGACAGAAAATCTATTTTGCTAAGAACAATCAACTTACATCTATTGATTTGGATACATTAGAAGAAAAAGTAAAGGATTTGTCTGGTAGAGTTATTCATTTAAATGAAAGAGATAATAAACTTGAGTTAATTATCGAAGATTCAAAAATCAGAAGATTAGTACTTGATAAGAAATTAGATGTTGTTTCTGAAACAACACTTAAAGATATGAATGCTGATGATGAAATTATTCAAACCCAATTTGGTTTAAAAATGATTGGAGCGAGAAAAGCTTATGTTTGGAAAAATGATGAAGTTAAGTCATTTGAAGCTAGAAACTCTGAAAAGTTAGTAAATTCGTGTTTCGAGACTTCTTTAGTCAAAAAAGGAAATCAAAGTAAAGTCTATACATCCGATATTAGCTGGGAGATAGATTCTAGTAACTCAAAGCTTTATTGTTCTGAAGAGGATATGATTTCTAATTTGAATACTATTAATATTGATTCCGTTAATTACATTTTAAATAGAGTTTCTAATATAAAAAATGAAACAGTCTCTGAGATGATTTCTATTCTTGGAGAAAAAGTACTTTTGAATACGGAGTTAAGTTTAAAAACTCTAAATCCTGTACAAGTTGATGAGCAATTATATATCATGGTGAAATGATTGATTATGTCATTGTTTCAGCTTATATTTTCGTCATTTTTTCAATTGCTTTTTATTATAGACGTGATTATTCCAGTATAGATCTAAGATCATTCTATCTTGCTGATAGGTCTATTGGTTTAAGAGAATCTATTTTTTCTATTATCGCTACAGAAGTTTCTGCTTTAACTTTTATTGGGATTCCTGCTTTTTCTTTTGGATCAAATTTTAATTTTATCTGGATTTATGTGGGCGCTATTATAGGAAGATTAATTATTGCTTATTCAATTCTTCCTAGAATTTATAATAAAGGAACGACTCTTTATGAAATTATTATAAAGATGAAAAATTCTTCACCCAATGCTCAAGCTGCACTTAGTGGGATCTATATAGTGGGAAGAATCTTAGGGATAGGAGTGAGATTATATGCTGGGTCTATTCTTGTTTCTGAATTTTTTAAGGTTTCTATCGAAACAGCGATCTTCATCACAAGCTTTATTACTTTTTGTTATACTTTAGTAGGTGGTCTGAAAGTAGTAGTGAAAACGGATTTCATTCAAGTTTGTGTTTTTATTATTGGTGGAATAGCCGCTCATTTTATTATTACTGATTTAAGTACTGCTTCTTGGAGTGAGATGATAGGTAATGCTTATCAATCTAATAAAATTTTTGATTTTCAAAATTTATATCAAGAAATTTTGATTGGTTTTCTTGGTGGAATACTTTTTGATATTTGCACACATGGAATGGATCAAGACTTTGTTCAAAGATTATTAGCCTGTAAAGATCTTAAGACTTCTCAAAAGGCCATTACTTTTTCTTCCATTTTATCTATTTCTGTAGGGCTTTTATTTTTATCTATAGGCGCCTTACTTTGGAACTTTTTTCAAGTGAATACATATCCAGCTGACTTAGGAAATGATAAGGTTTTTGCTTATTTTATTACAAATTATTTCCCAAGTGGCCTAAAAGGTTTAATGTTAGCAGGGGTGCTTGCAGCAACTATGAGTACTCTTGATTCAACGATTAACGCTGTAGGAAGTTGTTTAAATGTAGATATATTCAAAAGACAAGTTACTAGTTTTAAAACTGTTTTTTGGGATTCATTTATAATTCTTATATTACTTCTTTTAGTAGCATTAGCTGCAAAGAATTCCTCTGGAATTTTAACTTTAGGCCTTACAATAGCTAGTTGGATAGGCGCTGGTATCCTTCTGATTTACTTGACTCAAGTACTACCTAAGTTTAAAAAGTTAAGTTTTCTAACTGTTCTTTTCATTTTTTTATTAAATGTTGCTTTAGTTGCAGTAAATACATTTATTATTAAAGGTGCATGGCAATTCAATGTGTACCTGAGTGCTGGCGTCGGGCTTGTTCTCTTGAAAGTGTTTTATCCCAAAGAGTAATCTTTTCCTCTTGAGACTTTTTGTAAAGATTCTATAATATTTGCATGGGAGAATTTATGAAATTTTTATTACTTGTAGCTTTGTTGATATCTTGTTCTACTGCCGAGAAGTCTAATTTTTATAAAATTAAAGAAGGTAAACAGATTGGAATGTATCATTATGAAGTTTCTAGAGATATTGCAACAGGTGGTAGCCAAATAAAAAAAGTTCCCATACTAAGACAATGGATTTCTAAAAGTGGATCCTCAGTGACAGAGCCTGAAGTTTTAGCAGATATTAAAAGAGCATATAATATTAATGCATCTTCTTTAGATGAACTGGATCAAAATCATCATAATATTCTTAATGATTATTTCTTTAGATTAGTAGATGGTGCAGCTGGGCTTTCTAAAAAATTCTCATTAGGGATTGATGAATTTATTTCAAAATATGATTATTACGTTAAGTTAAAAAAAGTTTTTGATTCAACTAATATTGAAGATGTCAATAGATATTCAGGGAATTTAGGAAATGTTTCTAAATTGTTAGAAGGTGATTTTGATAGTACAACGAAGAAGTTAGTTGTGAGTGCACTTGAAAGTAGAGGTAAGATTGG
>JAHDHG010000137.1:3355-6909 GCA_020631435.1 Bacteriovoracaceae bacterium
CAGAAATTAAAAGTGTTGCTAGACTTTAGAAAAGATGCAGATTCCTTATCTAGAAAAATCGATGTGGACTTCGCTATTAAAGCAACTTGCTTCAATGTTAAAGAATACGGCGTGACTCCAATGGGTGGGCAATGCCAAACTGTTCTTGATTCTAAGTTTGACCTTTTGTTAGAACATACCTCAATTTTTGCAGAACATTATGTGAAAGGTGACGGAAAAGGAACATTTGCAAACTTAATGAAAGCTACTGATTGGAATAATATGGATCCAAAACTTTTAGATGAGCGTTCATTGGAATCTTATAATGCACTTAAAAGAGATCCTGATGCTTTAAAAAGATACGTCGATGAAGGTGAAGAAGCGAAGAAGATTGATTGTAGAAACGCACTTGGGTATTAATTGTTAAGGCCAGGACTTTATCAAAAAAAGATTAACTCTTTTATTTTTAATAACTATTATTGTTGGGGGATGTTCTTTTTATCAATCTGAACTTCCTCCCAATATCTTTACATCCTTAAAATATAAATTTAGATCTTTAGCAAGCTCTGATGGAGAAGTATTTTTATCTCTTAAAAAAACTAGTGATAAACTAAGTCATATAGAGAATGAACTAAAGCCTCTCATTACCAAAGAAGACGATGTTTTTTTTACCAAAGAAACTGATACAACTAAAGTTTCAGATTTTTTTAAAGATGGGAAATTTCAACTAAGTGCTAAAGACGTTACGAAGCATAATTTAAGGTTAAGAGAGTTAATCAAGAAAATGTTCATCGCCAAATATGAAATTTTTTGGTTAAGCGTTGATTTTATTAAAAGAAATAAATACGTAGGGTATGCTAATATTGATGATGCGAAAAAAGAACAAGAGGATATCAAAAAATCTTATGTCTTAAAACTTCATAATCAATACTTCAAACAATTAGCATCTATTTATTACTACTACACCTTAGTAGCTCATCTTAATGAGGAAATTGAAAAAGGCAGTCTTTATAAATTTGATTTCAAGGTATTAGAAGGACTCGATCTGATTACTCATAAAATTCTTGGAAGAAATTTTTCTGATAATCAAGGATTAAATATTAAAACGATGACTTTGCCTGAGATGCATAGCAAGAGTTTACTTGAATTAGATGAAGGGATTAAATCAATTTATGGAGATGATGGATTTAAAGTTTTAAAAAAACATTATTACTCTTATAGAGATTATTATCTTGATTTTGGTGGAGACATCAGTTTGAGCAATAATATTTCGGGTGATGCTTGTACTCAGGAGAATGATGTTTGTGGTGATTATATCGCTAAAGTTTTTAAAGGGCTTGGATCTCATTATAAATATGAAAATTTAATTAAATACGGCATAGGAACTTCATTGAAGTTCATGATGGAATACCTTGTGTTAAAAGATCCATCTAATGAAATTCAGTTTGCAAAACTTAATCAACTTTTGGCCATCAGAGAAGGACTTTTAAATTCTTGGGCATTAGCGAGAGTTTCAGCGAGGCCTTCCGATTTAACTTGTAAGAAGTGTGGAAATGGATTTTTAAATTTTAGAGCAAAATCAAATTCTATTAAGAGTCTTGGATATGTTGAAAGTATATGGAAAGACGATTTTTACTTAAACCAATTTAAAGAAGCAGAGCTTAAAGCAAAAGAAATTCTCTTAACTCAATATATAGGACAAGATATTTCAACTGAAGAAAGTTCAAATAAAGATGTATTTGTGTCAGCGCTTGGTACTTATCACACTTTCTTAGAAGATATCATCATTAATATAGATCCCAAAATGCCAAAAAAATTACAGAAAATCGTTAAAGGGAGAGCGTTTAAAAAATTTAGAACTGCTGATGATCCAAGAAAATATCTTGCTTCTAAATTTTCTTCCGAGCTCATGTCTAATGATATTAATAAGTTTGTTATTTTTGAATCATCAACACCAGTTATGGATGTGTATGGAGATGATGAGTTATCTATTGAGTATTTGTCTACTATCATGCCAGTTCTTCATTATGCTGGTCAAAAGAAAGCTTTTTTGAAAACCCTTTTAGATAGGTTTGTTTATTCCTTAGAATTTGTGAAAAGTTATGAAGATCCCCTTTGGGCGGATCAAGAAATTACGAAAAAAGATTTTAATGAAATTGTTAATTATCTTTCTTATAAAATAGATGAGTTTGCACTTCCCTGGGTGAGCTTTCAAAGAAAAAAGATAAAAAAAGAATTGAATTCGTATTTCAAGAATAAACTTAAGAGAAATTATGATAATAAATTAAATAATCTTTATGAGTTTGTGAAGTCTGAAAACCTTGCCACTGCTGCTGGTATACTTAGCTTTATTAAAGAAGGTAAAGAAATAAAGAAAGAGAAATTCCCACTCCCTTTTACGAGTTTATCTCTTCCTGTGGAATATTTGCATAAAGATTTATTTTTAAATAAAGATCCAACTGCTAGAAAATTGGAAGGGATGATTATTGAAAAAAATGGGAAAGCTATTTTTCAAGAAATTAATTCATTATATGTTGAGAATGTAAAAAAAGATTCCTACCTTTCTAAGGCCATTAAAGATAAATTTGAAGGTTATGATCAATTAGAGGTGTCGAATAGGAATTGGAAAATTTTCAAGAATGTTTTTTTGAAATTAAAAAGTAAATATTCATATAGTAAAGATTTATATAAACAAGCTTATAAAAATAAATATCTTGCGATATTGGCTCCTGATAGACACGTACCTCAAGAAATCCAAGATGCTATGTTCCCTGAATGCTCTATAAAGAGTGAGTGTAGGCCAAGTTTTGAAATCACTGAACAAAAAGAAATTCAAGAATTTGATCCATCTTTTTTTGAAAAGCAAGAGAAAGGATTTTATTTTTATTTTTTCGCTGACAAGTTTAATCTTCTAGATTTCTCAGAATCTACTGAGAATCCTTTTCATACTAGCTCACATCATAAAAAAGTAGCAGCGACCTTATTTATTGAAAACCTAATGAGATTAGAGCCATTTTTGAAGTCTAGGTTTGAAAGGACTAGGAAAGTTAAAAAGAAAGTTCGTTCCCTTGATCCGATCGACATTAAACAAAATCCAGGTGGACATGTTTATGAAACTACTGAAACGTATGAAGTTGCTTTCTTAGATTTGATTTTTAAGGAATATGAAAAAACTCAAGCGCCAATTACGAAGACTGTTTTGAAGCGATTAATGGATGAAGTGATTACAAATTCTAACCAAAGCAGCAGACAGCAAGTTAATAAAGAATTTTGCGAAGCGGATTATTATTATTTTAAAGATGATGAGAATTTTAAGACGATCTATTTTAAGACCAAGCATATCAGAGAAACTATCGCTAAAAATCAAAAGCATCTTCAGAAGGCCAACGAGGTGATGGAGAGGAATATTGATAGCTTTAGATACTGGATGAGAAAAATTGGTATGGTCGTTGGTTTTTCATTTATTGCTCTTATGATTCTTACTGGAGTAGGAGCATCATTAGGACTTGCATTTCTTGGTAAATCCATGGCCGTCATGATTCATCCAGTTATTTTCAGTGTCACTTCTGTGTTTT
>JAHDHG010000138.1 GCA_020631435.1 Bacteriovoracaceae bacterium
AAGGAATTAATTGAACTTTCCATTCTCTTGAGCAAGTTAACTCGTATTAAATGAACAAGACTTTGCTCTCTATCTAATTGCTTAAACTTTGAAGCCCCATCCTTTACAGTGATGTCATACTTCTCGTTGTATTCTTCACGTTTTTCGAGCTTTACATATTTAAGTGGAGAATATGCACTAAGATTAAGTCTTTTAATTGTTTTGTTTACTTCCTCTAAGGGAGGAAATTCATTCTTAGCATCAATATCTGACTTAATATTCTTTGGCTGTAAACGCTTCGGGAACTTACCAATCGTTGTAATATCATAATATTTTTCAATATGTTTACGAGATCGAGCAATGGTAAGTAAGTCCAGCAACTTAAAGTATTCAAAATTCATCATCTCTAGGAGGTTTTCAATATTTCGAGAACCTTCATCTAGCTTAAGCCATTCGTTAAACTTTGATTGTGCGCGTTTTAATGCCTGTTCAATACTAGGTATTCCAGAATCTTTAAGCTTGTTATCGACCCCTTCGGTCATAAATGCTATTTGATTTTTTAAATCATTCATTCTGTTATTAACAGGTGTAGCAGATAACAATAGAACTTTTGTTTTTACACCTGACTTTATAACTTCGTTCATTAATCTTGAATATCTAGTTATACCGTCTTTGCGAGGAGGGTTATTTCTGAAGTTATGTGATTCATCAATAACAATTAAGTCATAATTTCCCCAATTTAATGTTTCAAGATTAATTTCCCCTGATTTGCCCTTCGTTCGAGTGAGGTCAGTATGATTTAAAATGTCATAGTTGAAACGATCTGCTGCCAACAAGTTTCTCTTGTCATTGACAGTATAAAGGTTCCAGTTATCTCTTAGCTTCTTGGGGCATAAAACAAGAACTCGGTCATTTCTAAGCTCATAATACTTAATCACACCTAGTGCTGAAAATGTTTTACCAAGCCCAACACTGTCAGCAATAACGCATCCATTATGCTTTTCAAGCTTTTCGATCGCACCAAGAACTCCATCTTTTTGAAAATGAAATAACTTATTCCAAACTACTGTATCTTTAAAGCCAGTTTGTGTTTTAATTATTTTTTCTTCTTCGATCTCATCAATAAAGTCTTTGAATAAATTATAGATAGTGAAGTAGTAAAACTGTTCAGAACTTTTAGACTCATAAATAAGCTTCAATGCCTCTAAAATATCATTTTTAATATCTATTACTGAATTATCATCGTTCCAAATTGTATCAAACCAAGCAAGTAGCTCTGAAGCTCCGCTATCGCCTGTGAATTTAGTATTCATTTGATAACTGGAAGACTCAACTAAACCTAATCCTTCCAAGTTAAAACTTGAACTTCCTTGAATTGCAATTCCTTCATCTTTATTTTGGATATGTGTTAGAGATTGACCTACAAAATTAGTTTTCTGAAAAGATACCTTGTCCTCTATCCACTGAGCGCATTCTCTTGCAATTTTTGAACAGTCTAGTTGATTACGAAACTTTCTTTCATTTTCATTCCCCAAAAGTGAAGTTTCTTTTGGATCATATTTAGAAAATAGAAAGTTAAGACTTTCTATTTTATCCAGCTCTTTTTTCAAGGAGCTATATGCATAGATAGAAAAGGCAGATGAAATAATAGACACCTTAGAATCTTTCTTTATTGATTCCTTTATTGAGTCAAAAACCTTTCCGTGTTTTCGGTTATCAATTAGATTCATAAGCTAGTTTTCCTCGGCACCGCCAGAAGTGACCCATTTATCAACTTCACTTACTTTAAACTTCCATTGACGGCCAAGTTTATGGGCAGGGATTTTTTTCTTTTCAATCCAACGATAAATAGTTTCTTTAGAAACACCTAAGTGCTTTGCGATCTCTTCCACAGAGAGCCACCTTTCGGGTTCATTCATCATACTTTCCTTTGAATCAAATAAACTGAATTTATAATATTTAATTACTTATACCTCTTTATGACAAGCTATAACTCATCGATACCAAAGCAAAGTCATCTACTATATATTTTATAATTAAAAACTTAATGATTTTTTTTAATATCAAGTAATCCAACCTTCCCTTAAATTCACTTCCAAGTTAGAGTTGGAACAGGCACTAGCAAAAGGAGCGCAATATGTTTTCAGTAATCAAAGGAATCTGGGAAGGTTTTTGGGAATTATTTATCTTCTTAACCTTCGTCGTCTGCATTCGCGATGTTTACGTCGATATAAAAAAAGAAGTCGTAAGAAAACAAGTGAGAGGCATTCCGCCTATTATAAAATTTAATGACAAGCTTTGGGGACGAAAATAATCCTCCCTCTAACAAACAGGATTTACTCTTTTCACCAAGCCAATCACATCACTAAAGTTTTGCTTTGATACTCCTAAAATCTTTTCTTTAGCCTGACTCGAAATATTCTGAGCAAGAGACGATATTAAGATCAAATTTTTTGCTTCAAAACCAGAACTAAGAAGCCTTGATCTTAACTCAAGTCCAGTCATATCAGAGTTATCAAATCTCATATCATAAAGAACTAAAGATTCTTTAAAATCATTTAAGTTGTTGCTTAAAAATTTCTCTGGAGAAGTAAAAACTTTGCATACATAACCTAATGACTCAAAAACTGTTTTTGCTGTATTAATTAGAAAAGTATCATCATCTATAAGTATGATTTCTTTAGTTGTGCTTGTACTAGTAAACTCGCTCAAAGGTAGATTGATTACAACCTCTGTTCCTTCTCCCTCTTTTGACTCAATATTAATAGTTCCGTTAAGCTTTAATACCTCTTTTCGTGTTTGGAAAAGACCAAGGCCAAAACCAGAAGTGTTTCTCTTCTCTTTCGTTGAAAATTCCTTCTCAAAAACCTTACTCATATCATTTTGCTTAATCCCTATACCGTTATCTTTTAGAGAAAAACTCATATATCCATCTTTAGCTTTCATCGAAATAATAATTTTAGGCTCAACTACATCTTTCACAGCAAAGATTGAGTTATTAATTAAATTATCAAGTAGTTCTCTAAAGCGTCTCGGATAAATATCACAATATAACCCAGCAGACTGATCATAGTTCTTTTCAAAGGTGACAAGACCTTTTATGTCTGCTTCATTACTTTTAAAGTTCACAACTAAGTCTATTAAAGAAGTTAAATCAGTAGTTACAGCATTAAGAGATCTCTTTTGCTCTTTATGTGAAAGTTTCATTACTTGGTACTCCAGATCATCATAAGCTGACTTCAAACAATTAAAATCTTCAGGATCAATTTGATGTTGAATACTCTCAGTTACAAGATTAAGCCTAGCTAAAGGCCCTCCAACAGCATGAACAACTTCATTAGCTAACTCAGATCGTGATTCAAGTTTTCCTCGATTTAGCATCTCTTTAGTGAAGTAATGATAGATGGGAAGTGAGATTAATATAATAAATAGAACAATAAGAAGCACTTGTTTTAAAGAGTTCATGAAGCTTTCATTCAAAATGCTTACATTTAGACACTTGTTCTCTACTGCTGTTAACTTATACTGAATATCTGAGTTAACAGAGCTTGAGCAAGGAGTAACCCATACATGAACATCAATCTTATTGGATTTAGCTTGAGTTCGTAGAATATTCAATTGGTGAATACTATTATCATTCTTGGCATTAATTTGAGAATTAATGAAAATTTCTTGATTAATACTGTCTTCAAGGTTTTTAAAGATAGAGTCTACTTTGTTAATATTCTCTTTGTTACTTGAGAACGTCATTCCTACAATCAGAACTAGCGAAGCTATCCCTACAAGTAAAACTTGAACAAAAGCTGCTTTTAATATCGGAGAATTGTTTATATTTTTCATTTAATTCCCCTGTAAAAACTTTCTCCATCACGAGAAATCTCATAAATGAATAAAGGTTTACCAATTGGATTATTGTCTATTCCTAGCTGAATGGTTCCTGAAGCTCCCTCATATTTAGTTAACTTTATAGCTTCTTTGAGTTTCTGGCTCTTAAGTTGATCTATTAAAGAATCAATGTACCCAATAAGGTCATATCCAACTGCAATAGGAGCTTTCATTGCGGTCGTACTCATCTTACTAACACCTACAAACCGATCAAGAATCTTTGAATGACTTAACTTGCTTTTAAATAGTGTATTACTTTTTCTTTTGCTATCGAGTGAGTAATGCTGAGTATAAAAGCCAGTAAAAGGTTTTTTAAGCTTCGCAACTCTCTCATGGAATAATCTACCACCACCCCAGCTGTCTCCACCAAAATATTTAATCTTTCCCTTTAGTGATGGAGCAAGCTTTGCAATTAAGCTTGCTGCTTCTGTTTGGTAAGTCGGTAAAAAAACAAAATCCAGTTTCAGATTATTCAATTCTTTGATTTTACTTTCGTTAATATCTGAGATTTCGTTAAACTCAAATTGCCTGAGAATCTTGATTCCTTTTTCGTTAGCAGATTTCACAAAGAGATTCTTTAAGCCTACTGAATAAGACTCTTTGCCATTAAATATTGCGACTCCTGCTTTAAGTTTTTGATCATCAGAAATAAGGTTAACAATAGCATTTGCTTGCTGTTCATCACTCCAACAAAGTCTATAAGTATATTTTTTGTTTTTTGTTACTTCAGGAAGAGTTGCAAAAGGTGTAAAAAAAGGAACTTTATACTTTTCAGCAACTGAGCTTATAAACAAGGCCATATTTGATGTTATTGCACCAACAATTAAGTCTGGCTTATGCATCTCAATAGCTTCTTTTACCTTAGAAGTTACATTCTTGAATGATCCATCTGTATCAACATTGATAATCTTAATCTTGTTTTTAGCATTAGCTAAGCCTAGTTCTATCCCCGCATTGATAAGGCCTGGTGTAACTTTCAAGACTCCCATGTTTCGCCAAACAGAAAGAACAACAGTTTCTTTTGCAAAAACATTAGTAGTTAATAAAATACAAAATAATATAAGTTTCATGGTAACAACCTCGAAAATTTCTCTCTTAATAAATCATGCTTGAGATAAACCCATTGCAATTGCTTCTCAAAGATTCGTCTCTTAGCTGGATTAGAAAGCCTAAAGCCTGGATCTAGTTCAAAATGATCCTTCGACTCTATCGAATCTAGTTTATTTATATATTCATCTGGAAAATTGAACTCTTTAGACTTTGCAAGAATATAATTCTTATACTGGCTTGAGGGACTTAGATTTTGATTTGGACTACAAGCTTTATAGGCAATGGCATTTTGATATTCTTTTCCATCAACTAAAACATTCACCTTAATTTTTTTATAAAAAGAGAATGGAACCCACTCTAATATATCTAGTAAGAGTAGTGAAAATCTATTCATCTTAAAAAGTGATCCCCAAACCTCGTAACCTTTATTAGCTCTTATATCGGCATAACCTTTTCCCTTATATTCACAAGGTAATCCGAAGTACATTTCATAGTCCTTAACAACCCCTTGGCCAACCAAGGAAGCATTCATTCCTTTGGTCTTAAATCTATCTATCCCTAAATTTGCACCATAACCAAAGTATAAAATATCTTCAGTGCTAACTAGATTTGGAGTAAGTTTATTGGCAGTTTTTAATAATCCATTAAAACTATATTTAGACAGCCTTTGCGCGAGAATATTAATCATTGTGCCCCCTTATACTTTGAACAGCAAAACAAATCATAATAATAACGAAAGGATATATTAAAAATTTAAAGTCAATAACCATAAGGACAATCAATCCAAGAACAAACACAAAACTAAGTGATTTTTTAAGTTTATTCTTAGAAATTATAAAATATGAAAGCATGGCCAACAAATACATAAGAAGGAAATTAGTAGAAACTGTCTGTAATAATGAATCAAAGTATTTAGGCATAAAATATGCAAAAACAACTACTAAGGAAAATATTATTCCGATATTCAATATAGCGACATTTGGTTTTCCACTCTTATTAGTTTTATCAAGGTAGCTTGGAAGAAAACCAGATTTAGCAGATTGAACTACCATGTTTGCAATTCCCTCTATCCAAGTATTGAAGTTTATCTGAACAGCAAAATAAGCAAATAAAACAATTAGGATAACAGAAAAGTTTTGAGGCTCGATACTTGCCGCTAGATCATATAACCCTGATAGCTTCTTACTACCTTCAATATTTGACGAGATTGAAGCATAATTTAACGTCAGCATAAAATATATTGCACCACAAACGATGATTGATACCATACATGCAAAGAACATATCTTTTTGTGGATTTTTAAAGTTCTTGGCCATAAATGTTAAGTTTTCAAATCCTGCAAAGGCCCAAAATGCTAAAATCAATCCAGATAATATTTCTTTTGCATTATATTCAAACTGAATTTGATTATAAGTAGAGCTTGCTTCTTTAGTTGTTAGAAGGATTAGAGAAATTGAAAGAATCAACAAGGCGGCTGTGATGATACTAAGAATCTTCGAGCTGCTATTAGATTGTCTTAAATTAGATACAACACCAAACCATATAATGAAAAGAGCTGCAACAAGCTTAACCCAGCTATTACCTACAAACAAATTAGATACATATTCGCCAGCTATCAATGCCGCCGAAGGCATTCCCAAACAAACTGTTCCTAACATTAAGATTGGGATACTGTTTCCTATTTTTTTCCCTAAACCAAGAGAAATAAATCCCCCGATTCCTGAATTATCTTTAACTCGATCAACTATTTCACTTAAGAAGTAGAGGCCTGGAAAACAAATCAAAATTGCTAATATCCATGAGATAAGTGAATCATAGACTGCTTTAGAATAAGTTAAGCTAGGGAGAAACAATATTCCACTACCGATAATTGAACCGATAGCTCGTGTTGTTCCTTCCCACCTCGTATAATACTGGTTCATTTTATTGTTTTACCTTCACTAAAAT
>JAHDHG010000139.1 GCA_020631435.1 Bacteriovoracaceae bacterium
CATCAGCTCCACCTGTGTTATAACCAGCTCTCGTAAGTGCTTGCTGAACTTTTCCTATCGTTTGAGGAGTAGCATTTGTTTTACAAAGGATTTCTGCCCATAAAGTTCTAGAATCTTCAACCATTACTTTTTTAGTAATAGTGTCATACCTTGCTGGAATCGCTTTTTCTATACTTCTTGGAGGCTCAACCATTTTCCTCACCTTAACAGTCTTATACTGAGCCGGCACTGGAACAGTTTTAACTTGCGCAGGTCTATCAACAACTCTTTTTCTTACAGTTTTAAACTGACCTGGAATCATTTTCTTTTCAGTTCTAGCAGGAGCAACTTCTACTTTTTCATAAACAGTCTTATATTGAGCTGGTTTTTCAACTAAACATAAAGCTTCATTTGAAACTCCTCCGCCTCCAGAGTTATCACCTTTTTTCCACTCAGTAGTAGCAGGTGCAACCATAATTCTTTTAGCAACTGATTTATACTGAGCAGGTACTTTTATAATTTGCTCACTTTCTTCAACTACCTGTATTCTTTCTTCTACCCACTTGTAGGTTGCTGGAATAGTAACGTGTCTTTCAGTGGCTTCTTGAACTAGAACTCTTCTTTCTTCATAACCATATTTTGCAGGAATTGTTTCAACTCTCGAAGACTCAGGTGAAACTGTAATTTGCTCTTTAACATAGTTATATTTTGCAGGAACAATAATTTTTGTAAAACACTGACCTGGCCTTGCATTAGCTGGAGCATTTCCTCCACCAAAATCATTAATAGGAGCAGGAGCACCTGTATTAGCTTGAGCAACCTCTGTTACGCTTGCAATTCCTCTTGTTGAAGATCTTCTTGGAGTTGAAGATTTATACCCTCTAGATCCTCTTCTTTTGTAAGTAGAGTAAACTTTGTTAACTTTTTTCTTAACCCTTTTAACCTTAGTAGGAACTTCGTCATCAAAATCTGTTGTGTAATTTGCGTAAGAAGTTGAGCCTGAATGAGCAAACAAGCTTCCAGAAAAAATTAGAGCACTAGTTAACCCTAAAAATTTAAATAATTTAGTCATCATAATCTCCTAATTATAGAAACCATATATCACAGTAAATAATAGTATATCTACCAGTAAAATAGAAATAAGGGGTATAATTGATCCATATAATTTATCTGAGGGATGAGCTATGACATTTTTGACAACAAAAGATGCCTTGAACGCTCTTTGAAAAAATTACACATCAAGCAGCAATTATTTTTCTTCATGATAAAATCAGTGTCCAATGAATAAAAAATACATGACAGTTTATTCACACCTTTTTAGTTGGTTTTCTTTTTGGATGATCATTATGGGAGTATTTTCTCTCATTATGCCCATATTGGGAGTTAACCATTTTAATAACTCCATGATAAGTGGCTTATATTTCTTGTTATCCAGTGCTTTAGGTTGTTATTTATTTTTAAAACAGTCATTTGAAAAATCTCTTAAAGATCCTTATTTTCAATTTGTCTGTATTTTCAGCCTTATTATTATTTATCTATGCACCACTACATATTTTGATTATCTAAGACCTGAATATCAGACAAATGAAGAGATCTTTAACACAAAATTATTTTTTGCATTATTTAAGCCTTCTTCTAGTTTTTCAAAAGTTACGGATATTATTTTTCAACAGTTAATGATTTTTTCGATACTACAATATTTAAATTTTAGAATAAAAAATAAAAAAGAAGTTCAGCTTATTTTCACAACTGTATTTTTTATTATTCATATACCTTTATTTGCTTTATTTGGATTTGCTGGAATTGTATTTGTATTGCCTTCTCTTTTTGCAGGTTATTGTTTTGTATATTTAATTCAAAACTTTAAATATGGATTTATATATAGTTTTAGCCTGCATTTATCATTTTATCTTTTCATGGGGATTATATTAAGAGAGACGAACTTAATTAATTTTCTAGTTTAAAAAATTTATTATTTTTTCCAAACCAATATTTCTAATTATATCTACCTCTTGAAGGACTTCATGTCTTGAATTTTCAAAATCAATTAGTTCACAGTTTTTCAAGTTATCACAAAAGCTTTTCTGATCTTCAAGAGTAACTATTTCATCTTCTAATGGCCTAAGAATCATAGAGTCAATTTTGATTTTCTTAGTATATTCTTTAATTTTAGCATCAGTTGTATAATCAATAACCGATTGAAGCCATCGAAAAGATATTCCACCACAAGCATAGTTTTTATATTTTTTTATTACTTCACGAAAATTAGTCCATCTTTTTTTAGAAGTAGATAGCTTATTGTCTTTAAACTTTTCATTCCATGGATAGCCTCCCTGACCAAAGACGTATGAATGAGGCGAGATAGCGCTGAATACCCTTGCAAGGAATTTAATTAAAAATTCAGGGAACCATCCATAATTTATTTTTATCATAGGAGCAGAAAAAACTACTTTCTTAAAGTCATTCGGGAATGTCGAAAGGTAAATAATTCCAATTAATGCGCCCATACTATGAGCAAAGAGAAAATTAGAATTACTATTTAAAAGATTTTCTTTTTCTAAAATTTTTCTTGCATCTAATGCATAATTTTTAAAATCATCAACTATTGAAATTTCTTTTTCCTCTGTGAACCTGAAAGAATTCCCTTGGCCCCTATGATTGATAATTAAAATATTAAAATGCTCCTTAAGGTCATAAATAACCTCGCTATACTTAATTGATGCTTCTCCCTGTCCTGGAAAGATAATGAGATTTTTCTTTTTATTGAAATTAAAATATTTATATTTAATTTTTTTAAATTCTGAAATTTCTAGTTCTGAATAATCTATTGAAAAGTAATTTTTAAGAATAATCTCGCCATAGTTTTCAATTAAGTTTTCATCTTCGACAAGACTGTAAGAAGAAAGAGTGAAAAGATAAAGAAGAAGAAACTTAATCAATTATTATATCTGCCCAAATTGGTAAATGATCACTTGCTTTTTTTACTTTGTAGAATTCTTTGTCTACAAGTGCGTAACATTTTTTATCGTTAACTTTATAAGTTACTTTTACTTTCTTCGGTCTAAATGGTTTTCTTAGGATATTACCACATCCAAGCTCTTCTCTTCTTGGGTCTGGAAGATAAACACCTGAATTAGAAACCAATATATTATTACTCATAAGGATATAATCTAATTGCGCCTTAAACTCACCAGGCGAAAAACTCTGCCCTATATAGGTAGGGACATAATCCCCTTGCCAGAGTTTAAAAGTTGAAGCTAATTCATTTATCACCTTAGCACCTAAGTTTTTTGACTTAGGGTCTACATTCCAATCTCCCATCGCAATAAATGTAGAGTTCTCTTTAAGAGGTTTTATCTCACCTTGATATTTAAATTTGGACTTTCTAGTTAAATACCATTTCAAAAACTCTAACTGATCATGATTTCTTTTAATATTTGGTGAATGGGGATTTCCAAAACCATAAGCAGGCACAGTATGAAGTAAAATAATATGAACATCTTTTCCCTGAATATCTAATGTGATATCTGAGAAGTTTTTATCAAATAACTCCATATCTTCAGGGAGAGGCTCTCCACTCATATCTTTATATTTTGTAAGATCAACATCAGGATTAAAATCTTTCCACTTAAGATCAGTAATCACGACCTTTTTTAAAATTTTATATTTAAAAGCTCCTGCAGTAGAGTACTGGCCAGGGAACATACCAAAGTTTACCTTGTCAGCAAGCTTTGATCTTTGATCTTGATTAGGTTTCAGAACATAGTTCCCTATATCATCGGTTCTAGAGTTTTTTCCAGTATTCGCTTCATTAAAAGTTTTATCTAAGAAATCTAGTCCTGAGATTTTAAGAAGTTTGTTAAAGTTTTCCCCTTCAGAGTTAAAGTTTTTGTTAGGAACAGCTACTTTATCGAATTGAATTTCATTAATAGATAAAATATCTGGATTTAATTTTTTTAAAATTTCAGTGGCAAAAATTAATTGAGTAATAGATGAATGGTTCTCAATTTTCGTAGAATCTAACTCTTTAATATTATAATGCACTACTCTGATTTTTTTTGCTTGAGTTGAGCAACTTAATAATGATAAGAACAATAAAAACTTCATAAAATCTCCAATCAGAAACAAGTTACTACATAAGAAAAATCTTGCAAATATCAATGTCTTACAGAGAATTTTGTCATTTAGAAATATTAAAATTTTATAAAGATTTCTTCTAAAGAAGTTCCTTAGGGACCTATTTAGATTTTCAGTTCATCTAGTCTACTTCTTGGCCATGCGCATTAGTATGTGCTCAAGATAACCTTTTATCTTAAAATACTGCAAAAGATTTCAATGTCTCTAGTAAAACTTCATTCTTGAGAATATGAATATGCCCCTCTCCTTCTAACTTTAAGTGCTGAACTCTATCAAGTTTTGAAAAATACTCTGAATCAGAGTAGGGGATAATTTTATCATCTGTCCCATGGGCACATAAAAAATCTATTTCAGTAGGAAAAGCTTCATAGAGAGTTCTTCCGTCCAAAACGGAAAGATCAATCCCTGTAATCTCTTTAATCTTTTTTTCAAAAATATCTTTTTGTTCTTCATCTAAATTTAAATGTTCTGAGAAATGATTTACTATCGTCATCATTCTACAAGGTGCTGCCACGACTGCTATTTTTTTTGCATAAAAAAACTCTTCAAGGTCTGGTAAATAGTTTGCCAATGAAATTGATGCTAAAATTGCAGCACCACCTAATGAATGTCCTAACGCAAAATCATAATCACCTAGCTTTCTTTGAACATCTAAAACTGTTTTAATTGAGTCATTCCAGGAAACCTGAAATCCCTTAGAAGCTCCATGTGCTGGTAGATCAACAGCATCTACTTCAAAACCTAGATCTAATAAAATTTCGATAAATTTAATCATATAGACAGACTTAGAAGACCATCCATGAACAACAAGTGCTTTTTTGCTAGCTTTTCTATTTTCAAATCGATGAACGACATAATTTCTAAATGAAGTTATCGCTATAGTATCTGGGTTAAGTTTATCGAATCTCTGTTTCGCTTCTCTGATCATCTTGAATTCATCTATACTCAGAGCTGGCATCCTGATTGGAGTATTAAATAACGTATAAGCTATATTACTTTTAAGATATGAAAATCGATTTTTCATATTGAGATTATACATGAAAACTTAAAAATTATTCTTTAATTTATCTTTCTTTTGCAAAGAAAATTTCTTTACTTATAATAGTATTAGTGAACACTAATTTACTTTCTAACATCCAAAAAAAATTAATAAGACTCTGTCGAATTGATTTAAACTTTAGAACTAAACTTGTAAATAGTAATCAACTCAATTTAGGTTATAACGAAGAAATGGAAAAAATCCATATAGCTAATGCACATGAGCTTGAAAAAATTATAGACCAAATAGGATGGCCTCATTTCAAACTTGTAGGATTGAAAGCTGAAGAGGCTGCATGGATAATAGCTCAACATGCTATTAGTCTTCCAGATTTTCAAAGAAAATGCTTAAAAATTTTAAAAAGTACAGAACCTCGAAATTTATCAAGCAAAAAATATATTGCTTATCTTGAAGACCGAATTCTTTGCTTTGAAGGAAAGAAACAAATTTATGGTACACAATTTGATGAGTTTTCAAATACAAAGGATCAACTTCATGCTGCCAATGATCTTGAAAATATAGATCAACTAAGATTAATGATGGACTTGCCACCTCTTAAAGAGCAAATAGAAGTTCACAAAAAGAGAGTTCATCATGAAAATCAAAAATCTATTGATTTAGAGAAAAAAAATATCGAATATCAAAAATGGTTAAGAAAAGTTGGTTGGCGTAAGTAATAAGGATAACAAATTATAGAGCAAAAAAACTTGGAAAAAACGGTCCTCAAATTGGACGGTTAGGCTTTGGAGCCATGGTTCTTGAAGGAATTTATGGTGAATCAAGTGAAGATAATGGAATCAAAACTCTGATTCATGCAATAGAGCAAGGGATGATGATAGACACGGCTGACGTGTATGGAGCTGGTCACAATGAAGAACTTGTTTCCAAAGCAAACAAGCAAGCAAATCGAGATGCATTTATTGCAACTAAGTTTGGAATGGTTTACGAAGAAACCCAGCAAGGTTCTGAATACCCTTTAGGATGGGGATTTCCTATAAATGTAAATGGAAGCAAAGATTATTTTAATAAATGTTTAGAAAAAAGTTTAAAGAGGTTAAATGTTGAGGCCATTGATTTAATGTATGCTCATTTTGTTGATCCGAACACTGCTATAGAAGAAACTATTTCTGCGATGAGTGAGGCAGTCAAACAAGGGAAGATTAAGCATATTGGTCTTTGCAATGTTAGTGAGACTCAGATCAGAGAAGCAAATCAATTTCACCCCATAACTGCTGTTCAGAATGAGTACTCTTTATGGAATAGAGGCACTGAAAAAATTATTCCAACTTTAAGAGAGCTCGGAATAGGATTAGTTTGCTGGTCTCCTCTAGATGCAGGCTTTTTCGCTGGTGAAGTACAAGAAATACCTGAGGGTGACTTTAGAAATAATATTCCAAAATTTCAGGGTGAAAATTTTCAGAAGAATTTATCTTCACTTAACTCTTTAGCTGAAATTTCAAAAGAACTAGAAATCTCCCAAGCACAACTAGCACTTGGGTGGTTATTAGCTCAGGGAGATGATATTTTTCCCATTCCTGGTACGAGAAAGATTGATAGAATTGAAGAAAACTCGAAGAGTTTGAATGTTCAATTGAGTGATGAGACTTTAGTTAAGATTAAAAAGCTCTTAGATAAAAAGGCTCTCCGTACTTAACAGGGGCACCCGACTACTTTGATATAATTATTTGAACC
>JAHDHG010000140.1 GCA_020631435.1 Bacteriovoracaceae bacterium
ACACATTGGATCTTGAGATTTATAATCCTGGATCTTTTAAAATAAACACGACTTATAATTTTGATTTACAAAAATATTTCATTAGAGATTCACAGGGAGCGGATGCTTCAAAATTTAGTGGAGTTTTAGAGAATTCTATTTCATTTAATTTAGAAAAAGTTTTTGGAGAAAATAAAAAAATAATTAAACCAGCTCAGAAGGAAGATAAAAAAAATATAGACAATGGAGTGATTGGATCATTAGAGGATTACGCAGATTATAAGTTGAAAGAGCAAGAAGTAGAATACACTTCTGCTGTAAGACATCTTCAAAAAATCAAACTTTTTCATCTCTATGTTCCTCTTGAGGAGTTCAGTGGAAATAATACTTTTTATAATCAAATTCAGACATCTGGGGGGCTGTTTGATTTCTGGGATTCTGAAAGATCTAAAGAGCAAGACTTCGGTCAGGAGATTACAAGATTAGAAATGCCTTACAATAATGTTTTAGCAATAAATTGGAATCATTCATTTGTTGAAAAAGTAAATAAATCCAAGTTTTACCCATATGAAAAATCTTATGTTGAAGATAATTATAATTATTACAAGAAAGCTTATGTTGATATCTCTCAAGGCTATTTTCTAGGTAATGGAGGAAATTTAAAAAATAAACTCACTAGACTTGGAATAAGATCAGGGTATTCTTTTGACCCCAAATTTCAGCTTCAATTTAATAATTATTATTTTTATGATTCTGAAAAGTTCATAGGCAACTTATCTCTTAGAAATGATTTTGGTTCAGTGAAAGTTTTGAATCAATATACATATAATGGTTTTGAGAATCGTAAAATCTATAGGTGGGGAGTTGATTTACAACTTTTTAGAAACTTTGTGTTTTCAGCTCAAGAAAGTAGAGATTTTAATAAGGCGGAGTTGATTCAAAGAAGATTAGAAGTTCAATATTTAGGAGACAATAATTGTTGGTATCTGGGTGTTTATCATCTGCAAAGACCAAATGATGATAGAGTAGGATTAGATTTTTCTTTAAATTTTGGTGATGAGAACTATAGAGATCAGCTAGAGAGATTATTTTGAAAGAAGCCATTATTATCGATTTTGAAGATAGTTTTGTTTATAATATATATTCTGAATTACTTGAGCTTGATTATAAAGTGACAGTGTATGAGAGTAGATTTCTCAAAGAAGTTCTGAAAGATAAATCTTTGAAAAAAAAAGTTTTAGTGCTAGGGCCTGGACCAGGACATCCTGATAAGTTTAAGTCTTTTTACCCAATAATTGAAAAATTAATCTTTTCTCAACAAAGAATCCTAGGGATTTGCTTGGGGCATCAAGTTTTGCTTAGATCTTTAGGTTTTAAAATAACAACATCATCAAATATACTGCATGGATTTTCTCAGAAAATTGAGCTCAATAATATCTGGCAAGAAATTTTTAAATTAAATAAATCTTTCATAGAAGTTCAAAGATATAATTCACTTGAAATTATTGATAATGAAATTCAATTAGATATTCAAAAATTATTGGTAGGAGATAGAGTTTATGCATTTAAATTTTTAAACTCGGTTTCCTATCAATTTCATCCAGAATCGATAGGATCTAAAGACCATAAATCTTTTTTTTCACCGATAAGGTAAGATTTTCCTCTCAAGCTTTTAAGAATTAAGTAATTTTTTTTTTATACGATTTAGCCTTTATGAGTAAAGAGATGATTCTTATTACTAATGATGACGGTTATACTTCTGATGGTATTACTACATTATTTGATGAATTGGACAAGATGAAACATGAAGTATTTCTAATGGCTCCAAGTGGTGAGAGATCTACTTGTGGTCATAGTCTAACTCTTAATGCGCCGTTAAGAATACATCAATTTAACGATAGACGGTTTCATTGTTCTGGTTTCCCTGCTGATTGTGTCTTAGTCTCAACTGGACACTTCTTAAAAGATAATAAACCTAGCTTAGTTATTTCAGGAATTAATAAAGGTGCAAATCTTTCTCAAGATATTTTTTATTCTTCAACGGTAGCAGGTGCTAGGGAAGGTGTTTTTCAAGGGATAAAATCAATCGCAATTAGTTTATGCTGCAAATTTTTAGTAGATAAGCAAACTTATCATTTTGATACTGCAGCAAAAATCATGAAATTATTATTAGAACATAATATAGAAGATACTCTTGATCTTGATGGAATGATTAATATTAATGTTCCTAATGTAGCTTTTGAGGATTTAACTGGAGTTGATGTCACACAATTAGGATTTAGACATTATTCAGATGAAATTTCAGCAAGAGTTGATGGGAGAGATCGAGATTACTACTGGATAGTTGGAAAATTATCTGGTTATGATCAATCGGTAGAAAGGTCAGACAGTAATGCTATAAAAAAAAATAAAGTTTCTATTAGTTATCTTCCAGTAAAACCTCATGCAGATAAAACTCAACAAGAAAAGAAATTAAACACTTTCATAGAAGAAATAAACAAGGAATACTTTTTATGAAAAAAGCAATATTAAACATTTTACTTTTTTTATTATGCTCATGCAGCTCAGTTTCATTTATACATCAGGCAGATGTAGCAGAAGAAGATCATGATAACCACATTGAGCTTAGTACTGAAATTGCCAAAGAGTTCACTCTTTTAGAGCCAGAAATAGAAGTAAAGAAACAAACTATAAAGCCTAAATTCACACTTCTAGGAGATGAAGTAGATTATACAAGAGGACTTGCAAGTCTTGAAATATCTGGATTTGCTGAAGAAGGTATGATGAAAGTTATGCCAGTAGTTGAAGAAAAACAAATTCCATTATCTAAAAAAGAACTAGATGTGGTCGATTCATCTAAAAGATATCAGGACATGAAGTTAGATCCAGATAGAGTGTTAAAATTTCTTTGGCCTCTTCAAGATAGCTATAGAGTTACATCAAAGTACGGTAAGAGAAAGCTTAGAAGAAAAAAATCAATGCATAAAGGAATTGATATAGGTGCTCCCAAAGGAAGTCCCATTGTTGCAGCAGAAGCAGGAAAGGTAATCTATTCAGGAAGAATGGGAAGCTATGGAAATGTAACTATTGTAGCTCATAATGATGACTATCATACAGTTTATGCTCATGCGATCAAAAACCTAACTAAGAAAGGTGACTTTGTAGAAAGAGGACAAGTGATTGCTAAAGTTGGAAGTACAGGAAGGTCTACAGGGAATCATCTACATTTTGAAATTAGATTTGATAATACTGCTTTAAACCCAATGGATTTTTATCAAGGTCTAGGTTTGGCTTCGAATCCTTAAATGTAATTAATTATTTTTAACTTTTAAAATTAATTCTAGATAAATTTTCGCTACATTTATAGAATCTTCAAGAGCTGTATGAGCAACATCTCCCATCTTTAGATAATTCATGAGTTCTGATCCTGAAGAACATTCATCTGGAAGAATTCCAGAATCAATAAATGAATAAACTACAGAAGATACATCAACTGTTCTATGAGAAAATTTACTTCTCATCCATTCCCAACCAAGATCTCTATTCAAAAAGGGAAGATCTATTGCATTTAAAGATTTTCCTAAGAGAATTATCTTTTCATCCCCAAAGATTTCTTTAATATCATTTGATTCAATATATTGATTAAATTTATTCTTAAAATTTTCTAATGTTATTCCTTCATTATGAGCTTTATTAATTAATGATTCATTATTTTCTATGACCCATTGATTTAGCTTTGGCCTTAAAGTTTCAAATGGAGGACATTGAATATAAGAATGGAAACTAAGTTGCTCAAGTACTTGATTGTTTGTGACATCTACTGGGATACATCCAAATTCTATTATTAAGTCATGTTCTTCTAATCCTGTAGCTTCTATATCAAATGAGAGGTATTTCATTAGATTATTATCCTTTAATCTTTCAGGAAAGTCAGGAAATTTCATGGGGCAAAAACTTACCGTTTTGTTTTTTAACTTTAAGACTTTCAAGAAAATGTTATAATTAAAGCTAGTAACATGGATGTTACTTTGAATGACAGGATGTCGATTAAAAATGAGGGTCTTTCAGGCAGGAGACCCTCTTTTTTTGCCTTTTTTTCACACATCATTGCTTTTACTTGAATTAGATCTTTAAATTTTGTAAATAAGCTTATGGAAAATTCTCCTAAGTTCTATATTCACTCTATCTATAAAGCCACTGAAGGCGAGGGAGTATTTATTGGAACTCCTCAAATTTTTATAAGATTCCAGGGTTGTAGCATTGGATGTATTAATTGTGATTCAAAAGAGACTTGGAGTTTTTCTGAAGGCGGGGAATATCTAGATATTATAGACCTCTACACACTTGTTTTAAGAGAGAGTATGGGGATTAAAAGAGTGTCTATCACTGGTGGTGATCCTATGCATCCAAAACACATTGAGGGCGTTAAATTTCTTGCTAAGTTTTTAAAAGATAAAGGACATTACGTAAATATCGAGGCTTCAGGTACAAGAGTAGATCATGAACTTTTTGATCTGGTCGATTATATTAGTTTTGATTTTAAAACTCCATCTACTGGAGTGAAAACACAGATCAATTTAGTAGAAAAGGTAGCAACTCAATATCCAGGAAAATATCAAATAAAGTCAGTGATCCAGGATAGAATTGATTTTGAATACGTGATGGAAGCAAAGCAATCTCTTGGAAATCAATATATTAATTGGGTGTTAACTCCAGCTTATAATGATGATTCTGAATTTCATGTGAAAGATACGCAAAATGTATTGAAATGGAACGAGGATAATGCTGGGACCTTCAGAGTGATATCCCAGCAGCATAAATTTATCTACGGAACAGATTCTTTAAGAGTTTAATATTATTTACTCTTGTGGAGCTTCTTCTGAAGCATCTGTTGCATCTTCAGTATTACTCTCTTCAACTGGTGCTTCTTCCACTGGTTTAGCCTTAGCAACAGATACAGTAATAAGGCCTTCAGCTAATAAAACTTCTTGCTTCTTTTCTCCGTTAACAGTGTTTTTACCTTTAGTAGTTTTCACACAATATCTATTGTTTTTTTTCTTAAAGATTGAAAATTCACCACTTGTTTTTACTAATTCCATGATTTACCCCTTTTAATCTCAAAAGATTAATGCTTAGCAAGGAATTAGGCAAGAAAGAGAAGTTATGCGCGCTGCGTGATCTATAAAGCTTTCAGAGCATAAAGTCTCTTCTAGTCTAGCTTTGGGGAATTCGATATTAAATCATTATGAAGTTTATTCTTATATTGATTCTTTTCCCTCAATTCATCTTTTCTAAAACTACAGTCTCTAATCATTATATGGGTAATATTATCACTGAGACTTATGAAGAGGATGGAAGGTTTATTGTAGATCAGTTTATTGAATCGAGCGGTGCAATGCCTAAAAAAGTTCTTCAAAGAAGATTTACTGAAAAAAATAAAAGAGAAAAATTTTTAAAATCTAAAGAATTTAATAGAAGTTTAGACTTAGAATTTATTTTAGCTTCCAAGTCTTACCAACAAGTTGAAGATAAAAAACTTTGGGAAGTGAAAAATGAATGGAGTCTTGATTGGGAGAAAAAATACGCTGACTGGGTGAGAGATACTATTCATAAGGATTACTTTGTAGAGAAAAATTTGGCAACTGACTGTGCTGATGTTTTATTCGTTCTGAGATGGATTTTTGCAAGGGCCAATAATCTACCCGTAGCTAATCAAACCGCAGGTTCAGGAAGATTAATTACCCAAGATACTTTTTTGAATAAATGGAAGAATCTAAAACGTGCTGATGCTTGGGAAGAAGATGAATTATTCTTAGCGGCTTTAGAGTATTTGAAGGATAATGTTTATACAAAGTCTCTTCTAAAAGATGGTTATCCTATAGCCTTAACAAAAGAAGCATTTAGAGAAGGTGTTTTTCAGTTATTTGATAATCATGTAAGAGTTATTTCAAAGATAAATTATGATGGTAATGGGGCACCAATTTTAAAGTTATCCTCAACAATCCCTTCAAAAGTCAGAGTCCTACAAGAAGAAGTTTTAGTTGATATGAAATCTATTCCTAAAGATTTTGGTGGTCTCATGAAGTTTAGGTGGCCAATAAAAAAAGATGGTGTTTGGGTTTTAATGGCTCCTGAAGATATGCCTTGGTATTCTGATGAGCAATACCAAATGAAGTATCAAAATGGAGAAGTGAATTTCACGAAAGATTTAATTTCAAAACTAGGGATAAAAATGAATCCTAAGGCAACTCTTTCGACCATGATGGGTGCCTTAAAAGATTATGTTCTTGGAAGAAAGCAAATCGTTATAGATGGTTATAGATATTGCACACAAAATAATTGTGCTCCAGGGACTCAAGGCTATGAAGATTGGAGTACTCCATCAAGAGATAAAAGAGTTCTTGAATATTTCTCTGATATTTTTAGAACTTTAGAGGACTTAAAGATTCAAGATCCTGAGTTAGAGGAATTTTATAACGAGCTCCAGGTGAAAACGAGATTTTCTTATAGTGGTGGTCATTTAAGTTTTCAGGAATTGTATGAGCATTTTTATTATAAGTACCCTTCCTATGATCCCAATGATCTACCAGATGTAAGATGGGGGTGGGGAGAGCAAAATAAGCTTACTTCCTTAGATCTTAAATATTCTCGTTTACTTTCAAAGCGAAAGAAACTGGTAGATGCTGCCAATATATGTAGAAACTCAACTTGCGAGAAAAATAACGAAGATTGGGAGAAGTTAAATACTTATCAAATTGATAAAGAACTCAAAGAATACTTAAGAGGTACTTTAAAACTATGTAGTTATGGAGAAATGTA
>JAHDHG010000141.1 GCA_020631435.1 Bacteriovoracaceae bacterium
GATATAGTTTCCTTAAGCTTTTTCTGGACAAAGTGCCATGGATTTCTACTAGGCAAATCAATCAAAGAAAGAACTACCCTATCATACGTATTAGAATTCTTATCGCCTTCCAAGAAATTAAAAGATGATTGAATTTTGTCTGACTTTTTTAAATTGATAAAATATTTTTTAGCACAGCTTGCAAGAAAATCCTTAGGCGCCATCTTATAGAATGAAGAAATCTTAACTAGAAAAGAAAACAACTCTATCTCATTAAACAACTTAAGAAATTTACCATTTGCGTCCTTATATGAAGATCCCAAATCTGGAGTTAGTAAAACATCCCATTTAAAATAACTGTTATTATACTGAGCCCCCCAAAAAGACATCAAGTTATCAAGAGTCGAGTCTCCTTCATAAGCGACACTTTTGATCTGAAGAGAATCCTTTCCTGAGTTTTTGTTATCCTCAAGCCAATCCACAAAATTTAAAATTATTGAATTTAACAAAAGACCAAAGTTTTTATTAGAGATTGAATTTTCAGGATAATTCAAGGAATCAATTTTAGAAGAAATCAATTTTAAAAGCTCGTTAAACATCAGCCTTTCAGAAACTTCATAAAACAAGGATAATTGACGACAATGCTTAACAGAGGGACTAAACCAGCTGTATAAATTTGATTTCAAGAAAGAACTTCTAAAAACAGAGGATACTTCTTTTTTAAAGTTACGAAGAAATAAATTATTCAAAGAGATTAGATCAATCTCCTTAACTTCTTTGCCTTCTCTTAGACTTAAAATTTTAACCAACCTCAATTTTAACAAGTAAAAACTTGCTACCTTGTAAGAATATTGATTTACAAAATTGCTAATTTCTTCTTTTTGATCATTCTTTTTTCTATTTCTTAATAAAATCAAAAGATCATTTTCTGAATTCAAATCTAAAGAAAGAGCATTTTCATGACAAAATGATAAAAATTCTGAGTATAAATCCTTTTTAACCTTCTCTTGCAAAGACTTATTTTCCTTCAAATCTTTTTTAACAGAGGAAGCTAATAGATTTAAAGTTTGAATAAAAATATAACCACTTTTAGATGTAAGCGCATCACTTAAAGATCCTAGATTTAAATTTTTATCAATAAAGTTTGATCTAGAGTGAGAACCTGAGATAGGAGCAAACTTTGGAAGATGAAATCTGTCTTCACCTCTTGTGAATGTATTTAATTCTTTAACGTCACGCTTGTCTGCGCCAAGCCATGTTAAAGCTGCAAAATTCCTTTTCCTCAACGAAATCTCCAAAAATATCTAATAGATAATAGGTCGGATAAGTGTATAAGATCACTCAGTTTTTGTCATTGTGGATATGTGGAAATCGGATTACCTCAAGAGCTCTAATTTAGTACTTTATACAGTCGTTTCCTTACTAAGTCTTTTCTTGATTTCTTTCTTTGGGCCCTTAACAAGCCTTGAGAGCATAGATGATTTTCCAGCCTTTCTGGTTGGCGCCAAGCTCTCATCAATTGATTTTGAAATGTTAGTAAAAATTAGTGGTAAATAAATTTTTACTACCCCTAATCTCTCTCCATCTTCTGTAAAATTGTTCTGTATTTCTATATCAGACTTAACATCTAGAACAAGCTTATGCAGCATAATGAAATTTACATCAACCATCTTTTTAAAGCTAGGATCAGCAGTATTAAAGTACTCTAATTCAGCAGTATTAAATAGCATATTCTTTCCAGTAAAACTGATCTCAACATCACCATCTTTAATTTCTTTAGAAACATTTATACATCTATCGTGCATTTCTGCTTCACTTTCATTGAAGCCTTTATGATACCTAGAGATAATTGCATGTAAAATATGAACGAACTCTTCTTTATGCTTCATTAAAGAAAAATCAATATATCTTGAATCAAATTCCCAAGTTAAACCAGAATCTGGAGTATTTCTTAAAAAAGCTCTAGTAACATTAGACACAACTTTCTTAAATCGCTCTGAAGTATCTTCTTCACTACTCATCGTCTCGCTAACAACTGCAGAACTTTTCTCTTCAGCTGCATCTACATTTAACTCCTCAGACTTTTGAACAATTTCAGATAAAGAAATGTTTTCATCGGATGTATCTTCTTTGATGTCTACAACATCTTCATCATCACTTACATTAAAAACGACCTCTTTTTCTTGAAAAACTTGCATGACATATTCATCTTCTAGTGAATTATCTATGACAGGTGAATTTACAGTTCCAAGTTCATAATGATTCTTGGAAGTCACGTAATTATTATAATCAAGATAAAGATTCTTAAGTATTGGCACATTAGCAAAGTTTAATACTCTTTCTACGAGCCTTTCTATTCTTGCACCATTATTCCCAAAATCATCTACTATAAAGACTGCTTCTTGCTCTATTTCCTTGATCGTCTTGGCCAATCTTCTCCAAGTCATTAAAAAAGCTATTCCAACCAAGGTTAACAATAAAACTAGTCCCAAAAATGCATATCTAAAATATAATTTTCTTTGATCTAAAGATCTAATGGACTTAGTAAGTTTAACACCTAAAGAATATTTAAATTTATCAATTTTATTGAAAGAAGCTTGTACACTTCCAACTTTTGATTCTGAATTTCGCACTAGATTTTTGAAATTCAAATATTCATCAAACATGTCAGTTGAAAGTATCGCCAATGAAGAGTTATTTAAAAGCTTAGTCTTGGAATCGACTCCATCAAAACACTCATCAGTCATAGATAAAAATCTATCTTCTAAGCTTAATGCTGCAAAATTCCCCCTAGAAAAAGCTATAAAACTTTGAGCAACCCTAGATACACATATGTGACTACCATTTCTTATTTTGGATAAGCTTTTAGATTGGTTAATGGTTGATCTATAAAGAAATCCTGAAGCAGTAATTAGAACCGCTAGGCCAGATATAGATAAAAAATAAAACAAATTCCCTGTGTTTTTTTTCAAACAAAACTCCCGATAACTTCCATGTAATTCGTCAGTATTAGGTAAACCTATACTTCAGTAATATTGTCATCTTTTTGTGTTTAATTGTCATCTGAGTGGAAATATTTTCCTCTCTATAGTAGATATAAAATTCATGAAAGTTACGGATAACTATCTTCAATTCTCCTTTTCTCTACTAATTATATTTACCTTACACCTATTTTTGTTAAATTATAAGGAAAACGAAGATCTGACATATCACAAAATCAAAATTGGTGCTTTAAGAACTCACGATTTAAATGTTCAAGGCATCAAAAAAATTAAGCTACCATCTTTAAAAACTTTTAACTTTAAGTCCAAAAAACAAAGACCAAAAAGCTTAAAAAACTTTGCTTTAAATCAACAAAACCAACTCAATTTTTCAAATCCATCAGTGATTTCTTTAAACTCTAAAGATTCTGTAAATATTAAAAACAAAGTTCGCTTTACCGATAAAGGTGTCAATTCAGATACTTTATCTAAAAGAAAAATGGAAGCGAGTTTAGAGAAACAAAATCAAAGAGATAAAAATTCTACACTTGAACAAAATAACTCACCAAGCGCTCTTGAAATGTTAAACGATTTTTTTGAAAGAACAAATTTTGACACAGAGTTTATTGTTCCCGAAAATATTTCTGCTCGTGAACAAAATAACTTAAAAGGTAAACTGGAATCATTTTACCTAAGAGTGAAAAAAAAGTTTTTTGCTAGCACTAAAACAGAAATAATAAGACATTTTAATTTTAATCCGAACCAACCTTTACCAGTTGATTCAAGAGAGGATTTAGTCACATTTGAAGTAACCTATGACTACTTTGGTAATATGAGTAGAATACTAACAATCAAGACAGGAAAAAAAGCGCTTCACAGGAAAGTATTCTCTGAAGCAGTTAGAAATATTAAAAGTATTCCAAATCCGCCAAAAATTTTACTGGATAAAAATCAGAATTTTAAAATTAGATACTCTTTAAAGATTAACTTTAAGCCACCGCAGCTGCCAGCCTCATTTTCAACTTCAGGTAATCTCTAGAAACAAATGAATAAACAGGTATATACTCTTTAATTTCTTGATATACTTCATCTTTAAACTCATGCCTATATCGATGAAAGCTTGCTAAGCTTGATTTATAAAGATCTTTACTCGTAGTATAAGATTGATCTTGATTAGATAAAAAGGTTCTTTCAATATTATTACACAGTAAAGAGAACTCTTTAAAGCTACATCCGATAATATCTATAAGTTCATCTGATGAAAGGTCTAAAATATATTTCAAACTGCAAATTGCTCTCTCATCCCACCTTAAACTTTCGAATTTATTCTTAGGCTGAATTCTAAGAACCGAAAGATAATCTTTTTTATAAAAATAAATTATTTTTTTGAATAAATAGGCACTCTGATCCAAGGCCACCAAATCTTTATTTTTTCGTTTTTTATGAATACTTAGGCCTTGAGTGGTAATTCTTTGTACAGACAAAGCATTAATGGATTTATTAATTAAATCAAAACTCACATCATGATCAAATGATAAACACATGCTTAGCTGAACCATATTTGTCACCATCACTGGGACCCTATAACCTAATTCTAATCTTATATCTGTATCCGTTCTCATCTATTTCATTATACCGTGATCAAGAATTTATACTTTAACTATCAAGTTTTTCCTCTTTCTTGAGTGAAGATGGATATTGAAATACAATAAATAAGATATCAAACAAGAAAAGGAATTCTTGATGAAAACAATTAAGTATTTATTTTTAATATTCATTTTAGCTTCTTGTACTGGTGGCACAGGTTCAAGTGTAAACCCTGGTCAGACTAGTACTGGAGAAAGTTCTACTGGTGGTCAACTTGGTGGGGCACCTCCTTCAACAAGGCCTGTAGGAGGAAATGACCAAGTTTCTTGTACGGGTGAAGCAGATATGGATGGTTATTGTGATTTGTGTAACGAAAATGGTACTGGAACTTTTAATAGCTTAAGAAGTCAGACCGTTACCTTATCTGGAATTGCTGGTCAGGGTGGAAATGATGTTATGTATAGACCTGGGGTTCATCCTTTAAAAATACATGAGATTGAAACTGGTCAAAACCAAGGAAAATATGCAGATCCACAAGATCTCGATTCAAATGGAAATCCAATCTTAAAAAGATTAGATTTCTATAATGACTCAATGGAAAAAGCGTATCAGAGTTTAAAGAACGATGGCACTACTTATGTTAGAATAAAAGTTATGCCACAAGTTTTTCCGGCAGATGATAATCATCATTGCTATGATAGAAATGTTGATGCTCATAAATCTGAATTTCCATACACAAAGCTAAGATTTAGAATACATAGATATCTAATGGTGTTTAACCCCGAATCAGAACTTTGGGAGCAAAAAAAATCTCAATTTGTTGAAACTACTGACCCTATTGAAGTTGGAGATTGTGGTTCATTAGTTAAAATTTTCCAATTCAGCCCAGATGAAGAAGACAGAGAAAAAAGACACTTTACTATGTTTAGTATTGATGATGTAAGATCAGACCTAAGATGCCAGCAAGGTGGTGAGGGTGAGCACTATTGTCCTGCAGAGTTTAATGTAAAAAGATCTGATTGTTGGAGTATCATACTTCAAGTAGCAACAGACTCAACACATTTTTTTAAAGGTCTTTCTCGAAACTAGTTCCAATAACTCTCTCACATAAATTCTCATTTTTTATGTGAGAGAGTTCAACCAAAAGACTTGGACAAGTGATATTAACTTCAGAAATATTTCCACCTAAAATATCAAAAGCAACTAATTTAACACCATAGTCTAAAAGCTCCTCACAGATTCTTTTACATTGAAGTATTGTTGTTTTGTCTAATTGATAGTCTGCAACTTCAGATCCCTGAGAAGTATTCGTTAGAAAATTTCCTTCACTTGGTTTTTTAAGGACTGAACCAAGATATTCCATATTCCAAAAAATGGACCTTACTTCTCCTGAAAATACCCTTTGATCAAATTCTTGAATGAGTAACATAGAAGAATCATCTTTAAATCTCTCTTTAAGTTCTTCTAAATCAGAAATAGAATACCTCTTAACTCCGATTCCTGAGAACAAGTTCAAAGGCTTTGCTATAAAATCATTAAATTTATTTTTTTCAATAAAGTTTTTAACCTGATTAAAGTTATTAGAAACGATTGAAGCTAAAGAATTATGTTCATTAAAACTCAGCATTTTTTCATTAAAACTTAAGGTACCCATAGCATCATTAATAACTGTAAACCCAACCTGAGTTTTTAAATAATGAGTCATCCAAGCGAGATTAATATAGTTTGAATCAATTGGTGGGTCAGGTCTGAAATGAAAAATATCATCTTTTTCAGGAATATACTGAACTTCATTAGTAATTCTAAAGTTATCTAAATAAAAGTCAGTCTTAATATTTCCAGAAAACTCAGATGCTTTTAGTGGCAAAATTGATTTTGATCCCACTAAGAAATCTGAAGTAAAAAGTACTAAGGATTTATATCCTAATTTCTGACTAGTAAGAGCTAACATTAACGATGAGTCTTTATATAATTTTAACTTCTCTAATGGGTCAATTAAAAAAATATGCCTCATACTTTACTCTCTAAATATTCAGTAAAATCAACATCTGAATCACTTTTTCGAAAATCTTTATAAGTTGCTTCTAAATAAGATAAAAATTCTTTCAAGCTAAACTGGTTTTTATTTTTAAGCTCTTCTATGAATTCACCTTTTTTTTCATAAGTCATAAATGCTGCGAAAGAGGCGTGGTTCCATTTTTCTTTTAAGAGAAAGCAATTCTCCTCTGAAATTTTTAAATCCTTACAA
>JAHDHG010000142.1 GCA_020631435.1 Bacteriovoracaceae bacterium
AATAAAATGATGTACCTTTTACAATCTCTCCTGGAGAAGAGATATGAATTTCATTATTGTATTCATAAGCAGCAACTTCAATTTCTCGTCCATCTATGAATTTTTCTACTAAAACTTCATCAGAGTATTTTAAAGCTTTTTTAATAAGTTCGGGGATCTCAGAATTGTTTTTTGGTTCATAGCAACCAACTGAAGATCCTTCCTTAGAAGCTTTAATGAAAACCTTGGGATGTTTTTGAAGGAATTGATTAACTTTTTCTTTATTATATGAACTTAGCACCAAAAATGGCGCTGTAGAAATATTTTCTTTTTCTAAAGCAATTTTAGTAGCAACTTTATCAAAAGTAACTTCACTAACTTTTGAAGAACATCCAAAGTAGTTTATTCCTGAGAGTTCAAAAATTTTCTGCAAATCTCCTGTTTCACCTGGATAACCATGGATACAAGGAATAGCAAAATCAATTTTAAATTCTTGAGATTTTGAAACTAGTTTCCTGTTTTTTAACTTAAATAATTCTGAGTCTTTTTTCCAATTTCCATCTTTATCAATTTCAATTTCAATAATATTAAAAGACTCATCAATTTGAGAAGTTAAGTAGTTTTTAGAATTTATGGAAATATCATGTTCATTCCCACCACCGCCATAGAAAACTACAACATTTTTCACTAATACCTGCTTCTTAACTTTTCTGGAGTGAATTCATTATTTAATGAGATTATTAAATTTTTAAATTCTTCGAGAGAAAATGTATTAGTTTCTTGCTCTCCATACTTTCTCACACTCACAACATTAGAATTCATTTCTTTATCTCCAATAACAATCATCATTGGAGTTTTTGATTTCTGAATTTCTCTTGTCTTTTTTCCAAGAGATTCGTTTCTATCATCAACACTTACTCTCGCACCTATTTTTTTTAGTTCGAGACAAAGATTCTTACAAAATTCTAAATGTATTTCATTATTAACAGGGACAATTTTAATTTGCTCAGGTGATAACCAAAATGGAAAGGATCCTCCACAATGTTCAGTATAAACTCCTATGAATCTTTCAAGTGATCCTAACAATGCTCTATGGATGACAACTGGTCTTTTATCTACTCCATCAGAATCAGTATATTTAAGATCAAATCTTTCTGGGAGCATGAAATCTAATTGAATAGTTCCTAATTGATGATATCTTTTTAAGGCATCTGCTATCTCTATATCAATTTTAGGTCCGTAAAATGCTCCGTCACCTTCTTTGATTGAAAAGTTATGTCCTGATTGTTCTAAAGCCTTTCTTAAACCATCTTCAGCAGTATCCCAGATAGCATCATCACCAATTTTTTTCTCAGGCCTTGTTGATAAGTTTACTTTTATATCTGTAAATCCAAAATGTTCATAACAAATAAAGAACATTTCCATTAGTTTTAAAATCTCATCTTGAATTTTTTCAGGTTGAATAAAAATATGTGCATCATCTTGGCAAAAAGTTCGAACTCTTGTTAAACCGGCGACAACGCCTGATCTTTCATAGCGATGAAGTCTTCCAAAGTCAGCATATCTCATTGGAAGGTCTCTATAGCTATATTTATAATGTTTAAACATGAGCATATGACAAGGACAGTTCATAGGCTTTAAAGCAAACTCTCTTTCATCGATTGGAGTGAAATACATATTCTCTTTATAGTTTTCGTAATGGCCTGATGTGTGCCAGAGTTCTACATCTAAAACCTGAGGTGTAATGACTTCTTCGTAATCAAACTTCTTATAAATATTTCTCATGAAATCTACTAATTGATTATAAATAAAAGCACCTTTAGGCATAAAAAATGGACTAGCTGGTGCGACTTGCTCAAAATGATAAAGTTTTAAATCTTTTCCTAGTTTTCTATGATCTCTTTTCTTGGCTTCTTCTAAAAAATGAAGGTGTTCTTTTAATTCTTCTTTAGAACTAAAGCAAGCAGCATAGACCCTTTGAAGCATAGGCCTTGTTTCATCTCCTCTCCAGTAGGCACCAGCTGTATGAAGAATTTTAAAACTCATTGGTAGATGACCAGTATTTTCAACATGTGGTCCTCTACATAAATCAAAAAAATTATCGCCTTGAGTATAATAAGTAATCGTTTCTTCTTCAGGTAGATCTCTAATTAATTCAAGTTTTAAAGTTTGCTCTTGTTCAGTAAATAGTTTAACTGCATCCTCTCTAGAGATTTCATGTCTTTGAATTGGAAGCTTTTTCTTGATGATTTTTTGCATCGCTTTTTGAATATCTTTAAGATGAGCATCTGTAAGTCTTGTTTCCATTTCAATGTCGTAATAAAAACCATGTTCAATGACAGGTCCGATTCCAAGCTTTACTTTTTCATCTGGAAAAAGCTCAGTTATTGCTTGTGCCATGACGTGAGCTGAAGAATGACGTATTGTGTCTAGAGAATAATCTTGCATTTTAACCTCAAAAAGTGTCTCAAATCTAATAAAACTGGGTCTAGAATATAATATTTTGTATATTAAGGCTTAAATGTAAGGTTTTTCTCTCCAAAAATGTAAGAAAAATCGACAAACCTCCTGATAACAATTACTTATGGCCATTATTTTTATTTACACGGACAAGATGCAAGTGTAAGGTTACTTAGATTTGAAGCCTATGCTTTGAGTTTGAGGACATTGAGGAGAAATTTTATGAATACGACGGATGCTTTTTTACAGATCCAAAACAAAATTTCAGCAGTTCGAAACCAGAGTTTTAGCGTTAATGGAATGATGCAAACTACACCTGTAGAACCTACTGAACCCCAAAATCTTACAGCACGTGAGATTGGGCAAAATCACTATAAATTGGCCAAAATTCATTATGACAAAGCTGATCTTGAGAAAGCAGAAACTTTCTTTTTAAAAGCATTAGATACTTGTGTTCTTCCGGAAGATACCTTTGCAATGATGAAAATTTGTGGCTTTTTAATTCGGATTTATTCTGAGTTTTTAAGAAAAGATGAAGTGAATAACTATGTAGAGTTATCTCAAATGCTTCTAAATGCTGCTTTTTCGAATCCTGAATGGAATGGAAAAGCTGATTACTTCTTTTATATGGGAGCAACAAAAACTTATACAGGTGATTTCCAAGATGCCATTAATAATTTCAGCATCTCTTATAAGAAAGCTCAAGAAGCAAATGAACCAGAAGTTGTTGCTAAGTCGTTGCTTTTCATGGCCCATAATAATTACTTAATGGAAAATTATGTTGAAACTGAGCAAATGTTAGCTCAGCTGGAACAATTATTAGCTATCCTTAATAAAGGATATTTAAAAGGGAGTATGAATTTACTCTATGGAAATATCTGTATTCATAAAGGTGAATATAAAAAAGCTCTTGAGTACTTTAAGAAATCTTCAGAAGAGCTTAACAAAAAGGTATGTTGGAATCTTTTTGGTTATACCTGCTTAGGTATGGGAAAAAGTTATAAGAGAATGGGGAATTACAAGAAGGCCCTTTTATATTTTGAAATGGCTCAAAACCATACGAATAGAAATTTTAAAAAGTTAAGACAAAAAATAGAAAAAGAAATCAACGAAGTTAACGATTCAAATATCGATTTTGTTATTGATAAAACAGAGAGAATTATCAAAGAGAAAAATCTTGGAATTATTGATTTCAAGCATAGATTCGTTCTTCTTGAGATTTTATACTTACTTGCTTCAAATCCAGGAAGATTTTTTGATAAAGAAGATCTATCAAGAGAAATTTGGAGAGAAGAATACAACCCGCTTATACACGATAAATTAATTTATACTTCAATTTCTAGGTTGAGAAAATTGATTGAACCTAGTGGTGAGAAGAATAAGTATATTGTAAGAGGTAAAGATGGTTATACATTTAGTCCTCATGTAAAAGTACGATTCTGTCATAATTCTCCTCAATCTAGAGAGTCTATCGGAAATATTGAAATTGGGTCACCTTTATAAAATTTTAATTATTCTGATATTATCTTTTGCGAGCTTTGGGAAAGACCTAGAATTCTCTGATAAGGTTTATTTCAGAATAGATGAGAAGTATTATTCAGGTGAGAAGATAAAACTTCTTTTAGAGCAAGCAAAATATTTCAGTTGTACATTCCCAGATTCTATTATTTCTAAGACATTAGAATTTTCCAAACTTAATTCTATTTCAGATGAAACAATTAATGTCTATGAAAATTTAATTGATTATTTAAGACTACTTACTTTTGGAAAAAATTTGAGCTCCAGAGTAGGAGTAAAGATTGATAGTATTATTCAAGACAGATTGAAGAAATCTACATGCCAAAATAAATCTTTTGTGGAAAATGAGATTGTAGCCTATAAATTTATGAAAATTGAAAAATTTCTAGCAGCTAGGTTCATTGGTGATAAAGTCGATAAGCAAACCAATAAAGCAATTCAGGACTTTTATAAATCATTAGAAGAGCAGTACTCATTCGAGAAATTTCAATAATGCGTAAATTGGATTTTTCCGATCTCGATACATTGATAAAATTAGATTTAGTTTTAGGTTATTTAGCTTGGAGTAAAAAACAATGGGAAGCTAGCGTTGGTAGGTCTAATTTTTACTACTCTCTTGATCTCAATAATAGAGGATTTATCCTTATCCAGGATAATGTCGATATCGTTCATTTATTAAAAATTGTGGTTTTGAAATCGTCTAGAAGAAATGGAGTTGCTTCTGGGTTAATGCAAGAACTTTTCAAGTACTCTTCAAAAGATATCTATCTAGAAGTTGAGCAAAGAAATATCTCTGCAATAAAATTCTACCGCTCCTTTGGCTTTGAGAGTTTACATGTTGCGAAAAACTATTATTCCAATGGTGAAAATTGCATGAAAATGCTCTTAAATCGAAATAATTGATTTTTAAGATCAATCCTGATACAAATAAGACCTCTTTTAGAGTTAAATTATGTTGTTTTTTAAGGGTGGTTTTTCCACCCTTTTTTATTGCAAAAAATATGGAAAGAACTGGAATAGAAAAGAAATTATTTAATGCTTGTGATCAGGTGATTTCGTCTGAAGGCTATCAATTTTACGACTTCGAATACTTCGCAAGTCAAAAAATCATGAGAGTTTTTATTATGGATCCAGAGACTAATTCTGCTGATCTTGACGATTGCGTTAAAATTGATAGAGCACTAACACCTATCTTTGAGGATAACGAGTGGATTCCAGAAGATATCGTTTTAGAGGTCTCTTCTCCAGGGATTTATAGAAAGTTAAAAACAAAGTCTCATTATGAGCAGAGTCTAGGTCGGAGAGTTCGAGTTAAGTTTCGAGGTAAGCCTTTTAGTTTTGAAGGCGATAAAAAATTTGAAAAGTTTTTAAATGGAAAGGTTGTTATCGGTACATTGGAAAGCCTTTCTGGAGATGAGAATTTTAAGATAAATATAAGTTGTGAGTTTAAAGATATTGTTTGCCCTGTCACTATCGAACAGGAGCAAGTTATTAGGGCCCAATGGGAACCACATTTACATAAGTTAAAGAATTAAATATTAAGGAGTAATAGGTGAATTTTTCTGAATTAGGTAAAGTCATTGATTTAATTGGAAAAGATCGTGGAGTTAAGAAAGAGATAGTTGTTGGTGCAATTGAACAAGCTTTTGTTGTAACTGCGAGAAAAAAGTATGGAATCCAGGGTGATTTCGAAGCTAGATATAATGAAGATGATGGTGATATTGAAATTTTTCAATATAAAACTGTTGTTGAAGATGTAAAGGATCCTATTACAGAAATATCATCATCTGAAGCAAATTCTTTGGATAATGAAGCGGAGCTTGGAGATCAGTTGGGTATCAAAATGGAAGATGTAACTTTTTCTAGAGTTGATATTCAAACGGCTAAGCAAATTATTTTTCAAAAAGTTAGAGATGCTGAAAGAGATATTTTATTTTCTGAGTTTAAGCATAGAGAAGGTGATCTAATTACTGGTATAGCTAGGCGTTTTGAAAGAGGAAACGTGATGGTTGATCTTGGGAAAGCAGAAGCAATACTCCCTAGAAGAGAAATCATATACGGTGAAAGTTTCAAGCCTGGAGATAGAATTCAAGCTTATCTTTCTGAAGTTGTGATGACTAATAGAGGGCCTGAAATTAGATTAACAAGAACAAGCCCATTATTTCTTATGAAGCTCTTTGAAACAGAAGTTCCTGAAATTCAAGATGGAACAATTGAAATTATGGCTGCTGCAAGAGAACCTGGTCACAGAGCGAAGATAGCAGTTTTTACTAGCGATAGAGAGATTGATCCTGTTGGAGCTTGTGTTGGACTAAAGGGTTCTAGGGTTCAAAATATCGTAAATGAACTTCAAGGTGAAAAAATTGATATTGTAAGATGGTCAGAAGATCTTGCAACTTTCACTAGAGCTGCCCTTGCACCAGCAGATATCACATCTATTAGTTTAAATAGAGATGAAAATATTATCGATGTTATTGTTGAAGATGATCAACTATCACTTGCTATTGGAAGAAGAGGTCAAAACGTAAGACTTGCAGCGATGTTAACAGGCTGGAAAGTAAATATTGTTTCAAAAGATAAACTTCAAGAAAGAATCAAGCTATCCGTTGAAAGCTTATCTAAGCTTGAAGGAATTAACGATGCAGTTGCTCAGATGTTAGTTCAAAGTGGTGTGATGACTGCTATTGATCTTAGTGCAAGTGAGGCTGACGATGTTGCCA
>JAHDHG010000143.1 GCA_020631435.1 Bacteriovoracaceae bacterium
AAATTAATGTCTATATTTCTATTTTTAGTCTTATCAAGTTGTCTTAATCAACGATCCAGTCAAGATGAAAGAGAAATAGTTCAAATTCAACTGGAAACATCCGGAAACGCGATTTTTGCTGAAGAAGATCTCATGGATCCGAAAGAGGCGAATGATTTATCTGCAGACCTTATAATTAATCAAGCAGAACCTATTGAAGTAGATAGAAATACAGAAGTGTTTCTTGAAGAATTTGAGATTACTTTAATTCGATCTTTCCCCGGAGATAAGGACGGAGATATAAGTGTCACAACGTTTAAAAGAAAGGATGGTGGTGATCTAAATGATACTTTAATTAATCAAGAACCGTCCGAAGATAAACTGAAAGAAGTGAGATCTTTATTCGATGGAACCAATGAAGATATTCTAAAAAAACTAAATCTTGAACCAGTTAAGAGAATTATTGATACTTTTGAATTGGATTACTCAAAGGCCTTTCCTGGTTATGAGGATGAAATTTTAGAACTTGTTGATCTTTTGAAAGCGAAAAATTTAGAAGAAGCAAAAGAGAAAATGCTGGCATTGATTGAGAAGATGAAAGCCGATGATGATCTTCTTGAAGAAGAGATTGAAAAATTTCGATACTATCTTAAAGCAATGATTGTCTTATCTAAAGAACTTGATGACAAAGACAAAGATCTTGATGATAAAGATAAACCAACTGTTACTCCAAAAGATGATGAAAGAGATTTAGATGATATAGACCCTGACAAGGATAGATCTAAGAATTGTCCTGATGATGTTCTAGCTTCTTTAAAACAAAGATTGGATGCAGGAGAGATTGATAAAGATGATTATTTATCGTTCTTGGCACAGTGTGAGGAAATAAGCAAAGTAGACCCAAGGGATATAGATAATGGGGGACTGTTAGATCCAACTGTAAATCCTGGTAAAGGTAAAGGTGGGGCTACTTTAAATCCAGATAGAGATAAGAATGGTGGTTTTACTTCAAACCCTGGAAAACTGGATTCTTGTCCTGAAAGTGTTCTTAAAACATTAGAAGAGAAACTTCAAAAAGGTGAAATTGATAAAGAAGATTACTTAGCATTCTTAGAGCAATGTAGGTCGAGATAAATTGAAAATTAACTTTATTCTTCTTTTATTTTTCACATCTTGCATAAACTCTAGTTTGAGAAAACCAGAGAGTATTGTTTCTGAGCTTGATCCTTCTCAAAATGATGAAGAAATGGGGGGAGGAAGTTCAACGGGATCTTCAAGTGGAGGAGATAATAATCCTCTTCCTTCAAGTTTTGAAATAGATAAGTCCAGTTTAGAAAGTTGTGAAGATTATAGTGTTGCATTGGGTGTGAGTGATCCACTGGTATGTAATCAATGGCACATAATTGCAAATTCTCAGAGAATATCAAATGGATCAGGTTATTATTCAAGTCGGCCAATTTTTGATTTGAATTTTGGGGTTGTTCATAAAACCTTCACTGGTGAAGGGGTTAATTTTCATGTGTCTGATAATGGTGTTGATACTAGGCACGAGGATTTAAATCCAAATTTTAGGTTGTTTGGATCAAGGAACTTTGTAGATGATCTTGAAGATGATGCTAGGCCTGATGTGAACTCAGGTGGGCATGGAACTAAAGTTACTGGAATTGTTGCAGGTGCTTCAAATAACAAAGGGTATATTGGTACTTCTTTTAAAGCAAAGTTTTCAACTGATAATTATCTTGATAGTACTTTTTCTGATGCTCATCGAGCGGAATCTATTTACAAGGAAAATGGAACAGACATTTGGACTGCAAGTTATGGATCTTCAATAAGGTTGTCATCAAATCTTGCTCAATATTCTCATATACCCTTTAATACGGTTCAAAATAATTCATTCATTAATGGAGCATATAAAGAAAATATTTTATATTTTAAGTCTTCTGGAAACGATGGATCTATTTTAGGAGCTGATTCAAATTTAGAGTTTGCCGATTCAATCCATACAGTAAACATAATCTCTGCATTAGATACTAAAGGTGCTGTTACTAGTTACTCTTCACCAGGAGCCAACTTAGCACTCGCTGGTTTAGGAGCCTATTCTTCTACACTAGCAATATGCACAACAGAAAATGATGATAAATATACTTGTGGCTTCAATGGAACTTCTGCAGCGACACCGACAGTCGCAGGCTCTGCTGGGATAGTGCTTGAGGCGATGCGATCAAGAGGATTAAACCCAAGTTGGGTAGATATCATTTGGGTGATGATTAAGTCTGCAAATAAAAATGTAACTTCTAGGAGTAATAGATATTCAGGCTCAATTGGTACAAAAAATAAAATAGAGAAAGTAACAAACTCAAAAGGTTTAACTCATTCTTTTGATTATGGTTTTGGGGCAATGGATGTGATTACTTCAGTTGAGGAAGCTTTAATCTACGATGGAGATATACCAAATCCTTCATCAATAGAAATAGAGAATAGAGACTCAATTTCAATACGGTCTTCCGACTGTTCAACAGTAAGTATTAATATTAATCAAGACTTTGAGGTTTGGTCAGTGGATTTTAGTTTTGATATTGATGATATAAGAATGGATGACTTGGGTATATTTGTTTCTATGCCAGATTCCAAAGAATATATGTTAAAGACAAAACTGGAAGATATTGATGTAAGAGATGTGATTAGAGGTATGAGCCTAAATCAACATTTTAAGTCAGTCGCTCCTCTTGGAACTAATGCTAAAGGCGAATGGAAAGTCACAGTTTGCTCCGATGGTAGTGGAGGGGACTTGAATGGAATAAATATGAAAGTCTATGGTTTTAATGAGTTGGGGACTTTAAAGTAATGAATAAGAAAATAATCTATCTTTTATCAGTTGTAATATTCAGCCTCTTTGTATTTAATTTTTTTACATTTATGAATTCTGATATCTCGCAATCTGATTTGATCTCAGAAAGAAAAGATAATGAAATGAAGTTGAAAAAAAATGAAAAAAAAGATGAGGTTATAAATACGATTTCTGCAAATAAGGTTGAGAGGCAAGTGAGCAGTATAAACTCAAAAGAGAAAGAACTTGAAATGGATGAAGACAATTTACAAGAGTTAAGCGAAGAAGAACTAATTAAAAAATTCAAGTTTGTAGAAGAAAAAAATATTATCGGTCGAAAATTAATGATTTCTAATTCTAAAGGAATGATCCTCAAAAAATCACCAGAGTTAAGCGGTGTTGATACTTCTAGATTTGAATCTTTTCATAATCACTTTATTTTTGATTTAAATCAGTTTGATTTTAACAAGTATCATTATCCTGTTTTGGTGAAAGAGACTAAAAGCTTAGGTGTGTTAACTGGAGAAATTTCTGTCCCATTTAGTGATGATACTCAACTTGAAGAAATCAGGGAGATATTGGAGTCTAATGGATTTGAGTTTCACAAAATAAAAATGGGGCCTCAGATAGGCTTTATTAGTACGAATAGCTTAGAGCAAATGAGAAAAATAAACGAGATTCTAAATACTTATCCTAATATTCAAAGTGAAGTAATTACAGACCTTGAGATACCTTCTGAATAATTTTCAGAACCTATAGCGTTTAACATGGTTTAATGCTATGCATTGTGTCGCATGGAAAAATTCATTTTTATATTCTTCTTGACCTCTCTTAGTTTTGCTCAGTACAAAGTTCATATTCCTATAAAATTGCTATGTCTGGATCATGACCACCAATGTGAAAAAAATTTTCTAGAAAAAAAAGAAATTAAAATAGATTTTGAAAAATTTAAGAATAATAAGAATAAATCTAAAAAAGGTAGCATTAGATTTTCATTCTCTCCTACGAAAACTTTTTATTCAAATTCAGATGTCAGAATACAAATACCAGGAAAAACTGATCTTAAATTTATTAATCATCCAATAAGAGAACGAACAAGCTTTAAATATTATAAAGTTTGGGAGAAAGGTCTGAGCTGGGAAATATTAAAGTTTATCGATGAACCTACAAATACCTTTGTTCTAACTTATGAAAAAGGAAAGTCTGAGTTCAGTTTAACTTATTTTCATCCTAAATATTTAATTGTTTGGGCCTAGGAGACAGAAGAACTTCATAACCCTGAAGTAAGAATTATTGGAAATTATAACAACCAGGCTGTCGATGGATATTATCGGCCGGGTGATAGAAACGATGATATCCCATCTTTACCTGAATTTAGAAATACAAAAGGAAGTTCTCAGATTTCCTTTGGGTACGGAAGAGTTTTTAGATTACTCCCAGAAGGTTCTAAGTTAGGAATTTATTATACTCCTAATATGGCCGTCGGTATTCATGTTGGTGCGGCTTATATTAATTATTCAGGATATGATCTAGAAGGGGAGCGAGAACAGTTCCAAGGATTTGATGAAAAGTTTTCCTATCAAGGTTTTTCACTTTCTTTTGGCAATAAATTAAGGTTTTCCAACTCAACTGATAAGTATGGATTATTTTTTGAACATAGATACAATAATTCATGGCAAGATTATGGAATTATTGGAGATGGAGTAGTTACTCATAAACTTAATTACCACTCACTGTCTTTAGGAGTGCACTATAGATTTGGAGGAAGCAATAAATGATAATTAAATATTTAATTGTATGTCTTATATTTGTTTTTCCATCTTTTGCTCAAGTGTTGTCACATAAAGATAAAACAAGTGTGAACGCTCTCGTTCATAAAATGCAAAGAGACTTTGCAGTTAAAAATAATTTAAGAGAAGATTTTTTGCGAGTTAAGTCGGTGAATCTAGTTCCTACAACTGATAAAAAGCAATGGAGGATTTTTGTAATTTGGGGTTATAATAGGTCATGGCATGCTCCTTCTGATGCTACTTTTTCTAATCTAAATGGGAAATTCACAATTCATAAAGCAAAAGCTAAGGATAGGCCTACTCCTTTTAGTTGGGATGGGTATTTTGGTATTAAAAATATTACAATTCCTCAATATAATTTAAGAATTGGCGCTGAGAAAAAAATAAGTAGCAAAGGAACTATAGGAGTCGAAATTGGTACTGATCACATGAAATGGGTCTTTGAGCGATTTAATAATTATGAGATCACAGGTGATTACGATAGTGAAATATATAAATATCAAGATGGAAAAGTATTAAGTGTCGATTTTCAAGAAATTAAAAATAGTGGAGATGCTTCTTTTGTGGCCTTTGAATACACCGATGGACATAATTATGTTCATTTAAATACATTTTATAACTTTGAGGTTCTGAACTTGTTTAAAAATAGATTAGTCATGAGTGTGGGAGTTGAAGGTGGAGTAGGTGCCTATGTTCCGAAGCCTCATATGAGATTACTTAATCCCCAAACAGGTCAAATGGAAGGTCTGAATGGTCGTTTCCAATTGGCTGGTTATGGAGGGCATATTGGAGCAAGAACTAGATTAACATTCTTTGATAGGGTTTTTATTGAATCTTCACTGCGATCTATAGCTATTAAAAATAAATCTAAAATATATTCTCCTGAAGAGTTTACAATTGAGCATAATCATATGGGCTCAACTCAGTTTTATGCAGGTTTAGGAGTCATGGTTAGAATTTCAGGAAATTAATTATCTAAGCACTTTTCTTTAATGATACTCTAAAGTCTAAATACTTCTTTTGATAATTTTTAATTTCATGTTTCACTTTAATTATATTTTCCATGTCGGCTTCATATTTTTTTCTTTTGTTTTCAATTTTCGTAATAAAATCTTCAAAGTTTTGAATGTTTTTTTGAGTCTTAATATATCTGTTGTTGTAAGGGGCTAAATCCGCGATGCTTTCTACGAGTAAGTATTTCTGCTCATAAGTAATTTTTTTAATTTTCTCAATAGTTGAAAAAACATTAGAAAGGTTACTCTGGTATTTGTGAATTAAACTAAGGGATTCATCTAATGAGATCTTTAAAGATTTCTCATAGCGTTTGCTCTGTAATACATCAGTTTTATGTAAAAAAAGATTAGATTTTTTGACCGTTGAATCGTTAAATGATCCCTCAGTTAGATCAATCATTGCATAGTTTAAAAAGGAAACTTTAAGTTTGAAATTATCTCTATCTAAAAGATCTAGATCGTATAAAAATTCATCTAATAGTACTTGGAATTTTTTATCAGAATTAGATTTCTGTCTTTGAATTTCTATTGTTAAAAGGATTCCAATAAGTGATAAAATTATTAAATCTAATGTCATATCTACTGTTTCCTTAACATACGTTCCCCAAAACCGCAGAGTAGAATCAGTATAAGATATGACTTAGAAACAACGAAGTTTGGTCATTCTGAATAATCTGGGTGCCAATGAATATTGTAAATTGCTGAAATATAAGCAAATTTTACTCTCATTTTTCTACCCTATAATGACAATTATATGGAAGAACGGCATAAACTAATTAATTACTAGTGATTTGTTTATTATTTTATGAATATCTCGAAATCAGACTTTCTAAATGTCGATACGTTACTCTAATCTTGACAACTGCCTCGTGAATTCACATTTTCAAAACAGATGAAAAAATCTTTAGTATTTAATGATTCATCTTGGAACTTAAATTTTACTTTCTGAAAAAAGTTAACCTTTTTAAAATATAAGCCAGAAGTGGATCCTCTGGAACATTCAGTCCCTTCTCTCTTTTTTAAGATTCTTCTTCTTTTAACT
>JAHDHG010000144.1 GCA_020631435.1 Bacteriovoracaceae bacterium
TTGGTTTTTAATAAGTATATTTTTTCATGACTAGTTATACCTTGGTTATTTAAAAATCGGTATTCTGAGTCTGATAAATTTAAATCTTCTAGAGTATATTCCAAGCTTCTTAAATATTGATTCATTGCTTCAAGCTCCCAGTTATTAAGAGCTCTTCCTTTAGAGCACTCTTTTGAGCACAGCTGGATTGCTTCATAAAAATTCTTACTAGCTGGTGAAATGAGTTCCTCTCCATATTTCAATAGATAATCTCCATTGAACCAAGAGCTTTTATTAACTATACCCTTCATTGTTGAGCCAGGGAGGAGTGGAGTATTCGTCGCCTTTGAATAGGTTAGTTTATCTTCTAACGAATAATTGATTATTCTTTCAGTCTCTAAAGTTGTATTATGACAATGATTACAAGTGAAGGTTTTTGATTGTAGCTCAGAGCGTGTTCCATCATTATTACTAGTGTATCCTTGATGAAAGATCTCTTCTCCTTTTTTTATTAATACTTCATCTTTTTTCGAATCGAAATGTTCAGGTAATTTTTCACCAAGGATGGATAAAACCTCAGATAATTTTTGGTCACAATTTATATTTTGTTTCTTTTTAGTATAAAATGAGAGATCGAGGATTAAACTTGTTTGAAAAATTGATTTGGAATAGCTAGGACTGTAAATAGAATCAGCACATTTTAATTCATTTTCTTTTAAAAAACATACTCTGTTCTCTGATATGAAAAAATCATCGATGTTAATAAGTTTAGTTGAATCTTTTAATATTTTTGATGGCTTAGAATCAATTGAAGGAAAATTATCTGTGTATGATTTAATGAGATCTGTTTCAATTTTTTTTATATCAATAGCATTTGTGTCTATTATTTGATAATTTTTCAGATAATCTAAATCAATTTTGAAATCAACTTGGTGCTTCAGAAATTCACATTGAACCTTTTTACTAGATCTTTCATATGCACAAATCATTCCATTGGCAGTGGCATGGATCTCTTCAATTCGATCTAAATGATTAAAATCAATATATCTTGAGTCTCTAACCCATATGCTTTTGTTTATATTTTTATACTGAAGATTAGTTTGCTTATAGCAAAGAACTTGTACCTTCCTAGAGTCAATAGTTTTGTACTGGCAAGGGGTATTGTTAAAGTCTCTGAGCAAAGGAAGCTGTTCTGAGACCTTGGGCCCCATTCTTAGATTTCTAGTTATAATATAGTTGTTTTCTGAAGATCTTGGGTCAAGGTTAAGATATGAAAAATAGATTCTTTTATTTGTTTTGATCCTTTTTATGTTCATATACCTACCAATAGAACTAAAATATACAGAACGGTATTGGTCATAACCAAAATTATTCTTCTCTAAATGAAAGTTATAATCTCCGCGACCACGATTGAATTCAATAACAGCTTTTTTTCCAAATAGATTGTTATCAAACTTGAAAACTATACTGTACGCAATATTTTGATCTAACTGTTGCGTTGAATAAATATCTTTTACTGGCTTGGTGTAATTTTCATTAATTGAATCGACGAATTCTACCAAACGATTACGACTTATCCTTGAACCCTCTAGAGCGTCACAATATAAAGTTTTACCTAGAATGCAAATTATTCTATCCACTACTAAAACTTTTTTTATTTCTTTTACATTATGGGTAGTGTTTTCAGTGAAATTTAATAATCCGAACCTTCTCGGATCGTGGCAGTTATAATGTCTATCATTAACTACACAAAACATACTATCACTATTTTCAATGAAGAAATTTTTTGCTTGGGTAAAGCTACAAAAAAATGTAAGAAATATAATTGCTAACTTCATTACAAGGAGCCTTCTTTTAAAAATTGAATAATTATATCTTTGTTTGGATTCAATAAATATACTTCTTCTTCTGGGGAATAATTTTCTTTTTGTTGGGGCATAAGGTTTGGATGTCCTCTTTTGGCTTGGAGTGCATATTGAAAAATACTACCTTGATCATATCCTTTAATGTCATTTCTTATCATTAATTCTGAACATAAGTCATGGTTTTCATCGAGGATGAAATTTGAATCTTTTTGGTGGCAACTTAGACATGATGCTTGTAATGACATTTTTATCTTTTCAATCTTGAAAGCAGGTTTGTAACAATTAGGAAATTTATTAATTTTTATTTCTTTAAATGAAAAGGCGATTTTGTCTAACTTAATCGCTTCTTCAACTAAAACAGGAGAGTCCATGCTAATCTGTGCGAATCCAGTTCTCTTGTCTGAAATATTAAATTTTTTACCTTTGATATACTTTTTTAACTTTGTGAATTCCGTATCATAAATGTAGTCATTGCCAATAATATTTATCCCATCAACATAAAGATCACTATCTGAAATAATTCTAAGGTTTCTAATAATAAAAGAATTTGGTACTTGATCAATTTTTTCACTGTATTTTCTTATTTGTATTTCTAAGTATGATTTTTGATTACCATTTATCAGATGTGAGATATCCCATCTCATTAATTTGAATTTTTTGTCTTTTCTTAGTTTTAAATTTGAAATATCTTGATAGTCAGTTCTATTCTCTTTAGAAAGCTTTAATTTTTCTCCCGGTAGTTGATCTTTACATTTTGAAGCTTCTTTTCCCCAAAGTTCTAATATTTCCTTCATTTGGATTTCATCAATTCCTTGGTTTTCATTTTTTGGGTAGCTTAACCAATGCTGATCTTTTGAATATTGATAAAATAATGATCCTTCTATAGCTGGGAATTTAATATATTTTAAACTTAGACTAAAAGCCTTTCTTGCATCTTTTGATGAGTGTGAAATTGCAATTTTCTGATCTCCATGACAATTAATACATGATTTTCTTAAAACTGGATGGAAATGTTCTTTGAATCCATTAAAGCTTTCTTCGCATTCTTGGTTTGCTAATAAATTAAATGTGAATAAAAATACTATAAGGATTTTCATTAAAAAATTAGAACTTCTTCAAGCTCTTCCTTTGTAAAAACCCCAGGAGCAAAATTTTCAAACTCATTAATTCTTCCAGAAAAACTTAAATAGTTAGCGAAAACTCCATAAGCAATTCTAGTCTGATCTCCAAGAATAGTTGATCTTTCAGCACCCTGACCTTGAGTGAAATATCCTACTTGAGTTTTATTTTGATCTCTGTATTCAGGAGCAATATCTGGATCATAAGCACACATGACTGTCATGCATTTATCATCATTATCTCCTGTCCAAATTCTCACATCTGTCTCAGACTCTCTAGCATACATGCCCCCGTCTGTTAGTATTTGAATAAACATTTTTCTTTTTTTTCTATGAGCAAGTTCAAGAAGTCTTCCTATCTCTCGTCCAATTTCTAAATCTTTTTCATCTCCATCTTCTTGATTTCCATTATGATAATCACAGTCTCCTATAGTTAAAATACCTGGGCCTGAAATGTTATTAATTACAGAATTTGCAATACCTGAAAAAACAACTTTTTGCGAATTGTTATCACTATTGAGTGATAAGTTATAGATGTCAGCCAACTCTTGATCTCTTCGTGGATCAATACTGATGATTTCTGTTTTCTCCATTTCTTCATAAGCATTGTTAATTATTTCATTTTTAAAAAAATCTTTATTTTTACTTATCATTTTTAACACATGGTTTTTTGAATCATTGTTCAAAGAATTAAATCTTCCTGCGACACCAAGAGAATTCTCTATATCGCTTAAACCTTGAATGCTAATTGGCTTTAAGGTTTTTTTATTTAAAGGATCAATACTCTGTCCTCCTGATATACTATTCCGAGTGCCTAGTGCTTGGGTTATATGAGTGCCTTTAGCTCCAGATGAACAAACTAAACTAAAAGCAGATAGTGGATTACTTTGAGAATCACTGTTAGCAGCATGACAAATTGTTCCTATTCTAAAATTATCTTGAGCTTCTTTAGATGACATTTCCAATATACCTTCTAGAATTTTTGAAACTCCTCCGCCGGCCATCGGTGCCCCAAATCTGAAATCCAATTTGTTTTTTCTGGGTCTCCAACCTAGAGTACTATAACTATTTAAAAGGTCAGTTGCGCCACCTTTGTGACCAACAAGGAAATTTCCAAATAAGGCAGCTCCGCCAGCAAGATCCATAACAAAAAATGCAGGATCTTTTATTGCATCTTGAAAGACTTCATCTAGTAATGCTTTTGTATTATTAATTATAAATGTTGATGGTAGTGCTAAAGTTGAAGAGAAACTCATTAAGCCTAAAGATAAGAAATCTCTTCTAGTTACAGGCTTTTGGTGATCATTAAAGTTTTTCTTTAGCCGCTCAAGTTGTTCTTTTGAAAAATTCACATTTATCCTTTATTTTGTAAAAAACTTTGGGGAAGCTATAAAGCTTGCACAATTTGTTATCATAAAAGTATCTTTGAGATAGTTGTTATTTACTACTTCTTTGGTTGTTTTATTGTCTACATCAATTTTTATATTTAATTGTCTTAATAACATATAATGGTTAACAAAATTCAATTTGTAGTTTTCTAAATATTTTTTAAAACTGAAGAAATCTTTATTCTCTTTTGATGATTCTTTAATAGTTTCTAATAATTCTTTTGATTCGATAAGTTTTTCTTTGAGTTCATCTTGAGTGAAGTCTCTTCCCCATAGGTTTACTGCAAGAGATCTATTTAAATGATGAAAAAGATTGTCATTCCAAAAGTTTATTCTAGTTTTAATATTCACCATTGGAAAAAAATGACTGCTGGACTTTACAAATACATAAAAGTTATACTTAAATTTCCTTATATCTCTATTTAGCGCCTTTTCACAAGCAAGATTAGCCATTGAAAGAATTGAAAGAAGATAATTTTTACTTATGTCATCGCCTGTCCCATCAATAGGGAAGGATCCCTCGTATTGAGCAAATTCATCATCTAATGAGATCTTTAATGAACTCTCAATTGAAGACTTGAATTCAATAAAGTTCTTTAGGTATATGCCTTCTTGGGCATTAGCAAAATAGCTAAATAATAAGAGTATCTTAGCGGCAGTTCTCATGTTCTATAACTCTTTTGAAATGGTGTTTTAAATTGTAATTATCTTTTTTTAATTTTTTAGCAAGTTCATTGTTGATATCGCCAAATAGATCAATATCTTTCAAACATACTCTTTTATAAACTCTTTGACTCATGCAATTCCTAAATCCGTCTGAATCAGCAATAGACTTTGCTAATGAGTTTAGCCCTTTTCCTTTAAAAGGGGCCTTGAAGCCAAATTTTTCATTATGATTAAATCTTATAAGATTTTCCCAAGAATTATCATGAGTTCTATATCCGTCAGGGTATACATTTGAGTTTAAATGATATTTTGGATCAATTTCATTCTTCTTTCTTGTAAATGAATCATCCTCAAAGTTTAGTTCGGCAAATGCGCCAGCGAGTGCATCCATTGGAGCATGACATTTAATGCATTCATTTTTAAATACTCTAGGATTTCCACCTGGTAATCTATCAACATCTTGTCTTATTCTGTGAGGAGATAATCCACTATCTCTCCAAATTTCAATGGGAGTACACAAGAAAGAATTAAATAATCCTTTAACGGCTCTTCTGTTTGTTCCTGCTGAGTAGTATATTGATGCCCATTTATTTGTTGTTAAGACTCCAGCTGCTAAATCAGGGTTATTTGTTCGTTGAGGATTTCTTTTTACATAAGTTCTGTTCGTTAAGGAATCTGATCCTTGAAAATCTGAGGAATCCCAATTATTTAAATTTCGGTTGAAAAAAACTGAAGGTAAATAGTAATAATCAGCAGTTAAGACTTCTTTGAAATTATTTTCATTTTTGATTATATAATAAATCAAAGACATTGCATCATTGTTTTCTTCTCGAAATTTGTTATCACTGCTAATTAGTTGTTTTGAGAATTCAGAAACAATATTAAAGTAAAATGAATTGGTGTTTACAAGAAACGTTAATGCTTGATCTTTGTTTTGATTGAAAAGCTTTGAATATTTTTGATATTGTTTGTTACTTAGATTTGGATTAAGACCAGTTAATCTTTTATAGTAGAAATCTAGATCACTCGATAGAGCGAAATTAGCGGTTAAGAATAGCGAGACTAAAACTTTTAACATAGAGAAAATTATATAACGCTTTTCCAATAGCAGTTTTCATCACTGGAATATTTACATGTATGTATAAAAACTTAGAGACAGGGAGAGTTAAAACGTCCAATAGTTAGTCACCCGCTTATTTTTTATATACATTCGAATATTCCTATAAATTGTTAGGCATTATAATAGCATGAGATTTTTATCATTGTTCTTATTTTGTCTCTTAGGATACTCCCAAAATAGAGCTGTCCTAGTTATAGACATGCAAAATTACTTCTTAAAATCTACAGAGATGTCTAAGATC
>JAHDHG010000006.1:0-19419 GCA_020631435.1 Bacteriovoracaceae bacterium
AACAACCCAATGAAATATCAAGGACTAACATTTTATCAGTCTGATTATTTTGAAACTCAACCAGGTTCAAAAAATTATGGTTCTGTTTTAACAGTAAATTATGATCCCGGAAGATGGCTTAAATACTTAGGATCTTTACTACTAGTTCTTGGATCTTTTTATCATTTTGTCTTAAGAAGAAAAATGATTGTTTTAAAAAAGGTAAACTTATGAAATTTTTGTTTCTATTTTTATTTTCTCTTCAATCTTTTTCAGTCTGCAATGATATTGAGACCATCCCAGTTCAAACAGAAGGAAGAATCAAACCTTTCTCTGTTTTAGCACTTGAAGTTTTTAAATTTATCACTCCAGAGAAAAATCCTTTTGGTTTAAGTAAAACTCAAGCTCTATGTAAGTTAAGTATGACTTACTTTGGAGATGAAAATCTAGATCTTCCTATAAGAGTAGAACATGTTGAAGCTAAAAAACTTTTAGGCATGAATCAAAATGATAAGTCGTTAGGTTTTGAGGAATTAGATAATAACTCTATGGAGATCAGATCTGCCATGATGAGAATTAAAGAAAATAATTCATACAAAAAAGAATTAAATAAAATTTTTCAAAGAATGAGTTATGTAAAAGCAGTTAAAGAAGGAAAGCTTTTTAGTATTTATAATGGCTCAAGCTGGATTCCAGTGAACACTATTTCAGAGCAATCTTTTAAAGACTTATTTCAAAAAAAAGAATTTCATTCGAATCTTGGTAATGCACATGAGCTAGAGCATTATCTTTTTAAATATAAACCTTTTGGGATTTCAATTGGATTGATATTAATAGCTTTATTTTTCCTTGTGATTTCTAAAAAAAGAACTTTAGGGCTAACATTTGCTTCTTTAGCATTAATTCTACAAGTAGCTGCTATTACCTTGAGAGTCTTTATTTCAGGAAGAGCACCTATTACAAATATGTATGAGACTGTCATGTTCTCTGGATTCGGGGCAGCCTTAATCGCACTGTTCTTAACTATCTTTAAAAAAGATAAGATCTTCCTAATCGCTGGTCTTGGTTATAATGTCTTATGTTTATTGATGATGAGTTTTGCCAACAATATGCTTAATCCAGCTATTGAAAATCTTGTTCCAGTATTAAGAGATAACTTTTGGCTTAGTACTCATGTCACTTGTGTGATTTTATCTTATGCCGCTCTTGCAATTAGTTGGATTCTGGCAAATATGTACATCATTCAATCAAGATTAGGATCAGGAGTTGATGAACCTAAAAAACAAGTCAAGGTTATCTATACTTGTGTTCAAATAGGTGTAGTTTTACTTGCTGCAGGAGTTATTCTTGGAGGAGTATGGGCCGATTATTCATGGGGAAGATTTTGGGGATGGGATCCAAAGGAGACATGGAGTTTGATTGCTCTTTTAATCTATATGGCGATTCTTCATGGAAAATATACATCATGGATTAATGACTATAATTTTGTTCCCGCTATAGCTGTTGCCTTTCTATCAGTGATCTTTGCTTGGTTTGGAGTGAACTATATACTCGCATCTGGACTTCATTCATATGGATTCTCTGAAGGTGGAGCTATTTTCATAGGCTCTATATTCTTGGCCCAATTTTCAATTATAGGGTTATATTTCGTGAAGGGCCCTAAATTACAGGTGTAAATTTTTCACTTTCATTAACATAATTAAAATATTTCGTTAGATAAGTTCTAATGAAATATATACTCTTGCTTTTTGGGCTTAATCTTTTCTCTCAAGAAAATCTTAACTTTTATGATTCGTGTGTCATTAACTACTCTCCTGGCATAGACTCTAGTCAGCTCATGACTTGCCAGCAGCTAAGAAGTTCTCTGGCTTCAAAGATGAAATTAGTAAATGAGCTAGAGTTAGCGGATGTTATCGTTGAAACAAGTTTAGATCAAAATAATGATAATCCTAATATTAATATTTATAAAGTTTCAATAAGAGGTAAAAATTCAGTTTTGGAATTAGAGTTTCCTTATCTCTTTGATACGAATTCGCCTTCTTCATTTGTAGCTGAAGAAATCACTGAAGATTTGATGAAAAATATTTCAAAATATTTTGGAATTAAGCCAACCGAGTCAAAGTATTCTTCTCAACCAGCAATTAAACTTGATGGTTCAAGTTTCAATGGAACCTCAAACTTTAATGCTCTTGCAGCTCTTGGTTTAAACTATACAACTCCCAAAATTAGAATTAGCGGTGGCGGTCTTCAGGCATTTAGGTATTCAAATACACAAAAGACAGCAACAGCCGAAGCAGCAGAAGTGAGTGATTTAATTTATGGTCTTGGAGTAGCAGTGATTAATTCCTTTGGAAAAAGAAGGAATATTTCAACACTAGCGACAGCTGGTGCGACAAGAGTAAAGTTTAGTCATTCAGAAACACCCTCTCTTCCTGAGGTTGCCAGACAAAATACTGCGATTTTAAATCAAGCAACAATTGGAGTTGAGTGGCTTAAACATCCCTTCATTGGAAGCTCTCCAACAAACTATGGTGCAAATATTAGAATGAATGTTCAAGAGCATGAGTATGTCGATCCTTTAACTTTTCAAGTTCGAAATGAGACCTATTATATTACGAGGATTAAAGTTCAGTTTGAGCTTTATACTAAAAACAATACTTCTATTCAGGGCAATGTGAATGCGTTTAAAGATATTAGATGGGAAAATTATCAGGGAGTGAATTTTAACCTGAATGCAAATTTTAATTTAAATAGAGTTTCTTTTAGGCCCTCATTTAACTATGGTGTAGTGAGAAACCCCATTTTATCTCCAGCAGATACTCAAAAAAGCTTTATTACTTTAACTGGATCGAGATTAAATACTGCTAATTTTAATGGTTCATTAACCATTGGATATACATTTGGAAATGTTGGCCTTGAGAATAGAGATAGGCGTTGGAAATAAATTGGTCATTTTTTTAACTTATTTGTAATTTCTACAAATATACAAGTTTCTTCTTAATAAATGATAAAATACTTTAATGCGATTTTTACTCCTTTTTCTTTGTGTAAATTTATATTCTCAAGAAGCATCTTTTTTTATCAGTAAATGTGTTCTTTCTGGTAAAATTGGTTGTGAAGAATTAGTTAATAATATTGCTTCTAAAATCAATCAAGTTAATGAATCAGATGCCCTATTTAAATTAGATATCTATAAAGATCTGACTAACCCTAATATCAATACGATAATCTATATCTCTGATCTTAAATCTGAAAAATTAGGTGTTAACTATTCAATCAATCGAATTTATAAGGCCACAGCAACTTCTGATTATATTTTAAATGACTTTGGAAGAGCAATTATTTACTGGTTAGACACATACCTTGCTCAAGATGAAGATGCTACAGGTAAGATTGCCATCACACCTTTTTTCTCAAAGCCGGGGATTTTTTCAAACTATAGATCAAGTCAAGGAAGTTCCAGGTTTAACATAGATTATGGTGGCGACCTCTCTTATCATACTGATAAATGGAAAGGTGTCTTATCTTTAGGCGGAAGATATGACTCGTCTTCCAATCCAGCGACAGCGACAAGCGAAGGAGCTGATATTGTGAATAATGTCTTTCGTTATGGAGTAGACGTTATTAGAAGCTTAGATAAAAATCCAAGATTTAGTGCTATGCTCTCCTATTTTAGAAGAAAAGTTCATTTTCAGCATTCACCAACTGATTCCCTTCCAGTAGAGGCATTAGAAAATGTAGCGACGAAAGATGTGTATCAAATAGCAATGGAATGGGTTCGAAATCCATTTCTTGAAAAATCAGATGGGAATATATCAATACAAACAAGATTCAGAAAAGAAGATCATCAGTATCTTGATCCAATTACTTTTGAAAATAGAAATGATACTTTTTATATAGGAAAGCTTTATATAGGAGTTGATCAACACTTTAAAAATCAATATATCGTTGGAGGTAGTGTTTCAGCTTATTACGATTTTAAAGAAGGCCTTCATAAAGGAGTTAACTTTAGATTAAGAGCAAATCTTCCTTTGTTTCAGAGATTTAGTCTTGCGCCATCTGTAAGATTTGGATTTACTCAAAATGATATTTTATCACCCGCCCAAAGTGGTGCTAGGTTCATCAATCTCACAGGAGCTACCAATCAACCTTTTAGTATGAGTGGGAACATTTCTATGAGTTATACTTTTGGAAACGCCGCTCTTAGAAATCAAGACCGGCGTTGGCGCTAGAATCTATCTTAAAAACCTCTCTATTATAAAAAAGGGTTCTAGAGATAGGCCTTAATTTAAATCACTTCACCTGTTGAATTTTTAAATAAGTCTGGGTGATACCTAAGAACACTACTTCCGACTGTACCACTCACTCCCAAGTCTAGCTCGTAGGGCATTAATTTAAAATTCTCTCCATGAACTAATCCTTTAACTTTAAATTCTAAATGAACAACAAAGTTCATCGCTTCTTTTAATGTTTTTCGATTAAGCTCTACCCCTTTTTCAGTTAAGTGTAAGACACATGCCTGGAAAGTCCCTGCTTGCCCTGCCTTATGCTCACAAAAAGATTTTTCAGCATTAATTTCATTAAACGTATGTTCAAGTTGCATATAAGAATATGAATAAGGAGCTCCCACAATAACAGGTGCAGCTGATCTGTTAAGAAGCTTAGGCCTTATATGACTAAGTTGAATTTTATCGTACTTTGGTTTTAATAAAACTTTAATGACAGCTTTAGGCCTACAGCTAATTTTAGGCCACTTACAATGCTCTTTAGATTCTTGATAAGAAAATAGAGGCTTCTTAGTTTCTCGATCAATAGCGATTTCTAAAGTTTTGGGAACAACATAAAACAGATCTCTATCTTTATGATCAGGGTAAATTGTCATAAATGTATTAGAAGCAGCAGTTTCATCAAGTATAGGTAGAGCAAAAGATTTTAAAGTTATTAAGAAAAATAATAATTTCATTTTCTATCCTTTGCCTTAATCAAACATTCTAAGTTTAAACAACTGATCTCATAGCTATTACCTAGCTTATTAATTTCATCTTTATTAAGACTTAAGTTTTCAGCATTTTTTATAATGAAATAAGCAAGATCAAACTGTTGAATCGATTTAAAACCATTTAAGTTGATTTTACTTTTATCTTCTATCGTTATTTCTTTGTCTCTTGAATTAGGGTTTTCATTTCTTGGAATTTCATATTCCTCATTGCATGAAAATAATAAAAGAATCAATAGTAAATATTTTAATATCATTTCAGCTCCTTAAATGAAGTAATTCTGGTCTGTAGCCCTACGGACTTCGTCATTTTCTTTAACTTAATTGTTTGTCCGATTAAATCTTTACTAGAATTATTTTGATAAAGCTTGGAAGAAAGTAAATCTTTAAAATTTAGAATCTGATCACTAATATCTTGTTGAACACATTGATATTTCAATTTTGTCAAAAGATCTTTTTTAGTATTTTGAAACTTAAACTTTTTACTTTCAATTTTTCTCTCTTCATGAATTAAATTTTTAATCACTGAATAAGTTGTTGATCCATCTTTAAATATTCTTGAACATACGGATCCTGAAACTTTCACTTCCTCTACAATTTGGTTTAAGGAAACATCAACATCTACTTCATCATAGATTTTGATTATTATCTCATTTTCAAGAATAAACTCATGGATTTTTTGATATTCATGATAGTTCAAATCCAGTTGGGTATAGAAATATATTCCATGCACAGAATTTCTAGGTGTAAGATGCATAACTTTATCTATAGGAAGAATAGAAATGGAAAGATTTTCTTTATTCAAACTAGCTTTTAAGGGTCTTATCTCATACGACGAGTATTTAGATTTAAGATCTTTCAAGCTCTGATCAGAATCCACACCTTCCATACTATATCCTGAGTCAATAATCAATGTTCCCCAATCATTCTTATCCTCACCCAGGCGAACTAATGAAACTTTAAGCTCTAGTTTGGGTACGTAAAACAATGATTTGTTATGATGATCCACCCAATGATGAATAGTATTTGAAAAGCTTAAAAAAGAAATAATTAATATCAATAAAATTTTCATTTAGTTTACCTCCACATAATTTACTAATTTTTCATAATTATCTTGGATAGATTCCATTCCAAGCATTAAACAGTGTTTTTTTTCGATATTAATTCTTTCATTAACATAAAAATCAATGCTCGTTTTTACTTTATAGTCTTGGTATTTCATCTTAAATTTCATTCCAAGAAAGCTTTTAGATTTTTCAGCTTTCGAATTATCAACTATATCAGTCACAGGAGTTAGAAATTCTTTCACAAGTTCATCTGCCATTTTTCTAATATAGGCTTGATCATCTTCATCACCACCATTAATAGTTATTTTAATTGCTCCTTTCTTCATTAATCTTTTTACAATTCCTTTTATATCTAAACCTATAATCCAAACCTTCCCCTTAAAACTTGCTTTAATTTCTTTGAGTGACTCCTCCCAATTTATAGAAATATGAGCATCTAAATTATCAGATAGGCCAGACACAGTAATACATTGATTTAATGAAAAAGGGTTAGATCCTTTTAAAGAATTTGCAAATAACTTTGCTCCTCTTGAAGAAAGCTCCGCTGAAAACCCTGTCTCACCTCCTATTGGTGCACCATAATTTGCATGAGAAAAATTTTCAAATAGTTTAGAGTTTTTACTTTCTAGTCCTGCCTCTAAGGAATTATCAATTATAGGCATGTGAGTTATCTTGGCGCTTGGATTATTCAATTTAAATTGATTAAGCGCGTCCTTTAATTTTTTTGAAAGTGATAACTTAAAGGCCCCATGAACAAAACCTCCATCTTGATCATACACCAATGAAAATTTAGGATATCCATGTTGATCAAAAGAAATCTCAGAACTATCAGCAAAATAATAAAATAAGTTCCTATTCTGGTGATCTGGATAAAGTGTAAGAAGATCATTTACTCTTACTCCAATACCTTTTGATAATATTGGCCTTGCATAGCTCTGCCCTATCAAGATGAGTGTTAATATTAGAATTTTCAATCAATACCTCCTTTGTTGAAAATATGGAGAAATATTCCACTTAAGGACTCAACTTTTTAAGCTACAATGACAAATTTTTCAGTTTTGAAACAATCTTAAGTAGATTCTTCCACCTATAATTGAATTCCGAGAAATTACTTATAATTTTGGTATGAAACTTATCGTACTTATTTTTATTTCATTTCTGATATCTTGTAATAGTAGTTCATCCGGATCTTCTAGTGAGGGTGATGCCCAAAACGGAGCAACGATTTATCAAGCTGGAATTATGTCTAATCAAGCATGCATTGATTGTCATGGAACAAATGGAACGGGAGCAGGAGCCAGCACCCCTGAATTTATTGATATAAGAACTAGAAGTGATTCAGAAATAGAGATCGCAATCTTTACTGGTCCATTAGGGATGCCCTCTTATCCTTATTCAAACCAAGAGGTCTTAGATCTTATTGCTTACATAAGAAGTTTATGAAAATTTTATCTTTTTTATTATTTATTTCTCTTTTTGCTTGTAACCCTGATCTAGAAAGTTCATTAAAGTTTCAAGAATCTCCCTCTACAACTCTGGGAGTATCGACAACTACTAGTACAAGTTCTACAACTTCGTCGACAACAAGCACAAGTTCAACTACAACATCTTCAACAACAAGTACAAGTTCAACCACGACATCTTCTACAACAAGTACCAGCTCAACTACGACAACTTCTACTACAACCAGTACTACAACTACTACTGTCAGCTGCTTCCCAACTAATAGATCTTTAGGGGACCCTAGTAATGGAGCAAACTTATATTCGAATAATTCATGTATAGTTTGTCATGGATCTAACGGACAAGGTGGAACAAACGGACCTATCATTGGTGTCCAAGATCCTAGAATTTATGAAGTCTTAAAAATTAATCCACCTAGTGGAATGCCTGACTATTCAAGTTTAGATGACTGCGACGTTCAAGACATCGCAGCCCATATTGATACGTTTTAATTAAAGCTTAATATAAGGATTAGAAATCTGATCCTTAATTTTAGACTTTTCAGCTTCAAATTCACCTGCTTCAAAAAATGCATATAAGTATGCATCACTTAAGCTTTGATTTACATAATATGAATTCGCAAAATTATGAACTTGAGATTTAATGAATCCAGGCAACTTTGGAACAAAACCTAAAGCAAATTGGCCTAATTTTACAGCAGTTCTAATACTTCTTACTCTTGCCGGATAGTCATAGTAAAAAGCGATAGAAGGCTTTTGAGAGTACTGATGCTCATTAACTGAAAAGTTATAAATCACTTTAGCACCTTTAGCTGTAAAACCATTATAGAAAATATAATCTACATGCTCTAACTCTGAATTTGCTCGCTTATAATTTCTATATTTAGATTTAGCAGTTCTCAAAGTAGTGTCGAACTTGCTCCATCCATAGTCTCTCCACATTGTTTTAGCTTTTTGCGACTCTAACCAACCATTAACTGCAATTCTAGATTCATATATTGAAGATACAACCTTATCAACTTCCTCAGCTGATAACCCTATCTCTTTTTCATAGTTAGAAACATAATATAAGAAAATATTTTGAGAAATGATTCTTTGCTCTATGATTCTCTTTTCAGTCTCTCTGAAGATAAATGCAGCTAGATCTAAGTAAGGAATATCTTTGAGTTTCTTTTGAGCAAATTGCATTGCTTGCTTAAAAACAAGATTAGCAATCTTTTTATTATAAAAGAATTTCGGCTTATTAGGTTGAGAAATAACACTAAGATCTAAGTTCTGATAAAACTCATTAATCTTTTCAATAAAATTTTCAATAACTCCTTCTCTATCAAGTCTTGAAACTGCATCTTTTACACTCACAACTTTTAGACCTTTGAAAGAATCTTTAAGAGATTTTCTAATTTTCTCTAAATCTTTTTTAAATGGATTATGATCAATTCTATCAGCATCGATAAATCCGTAACTAGATTTATAAGGACCATATTTATTTGATTTCAAACCAATCTCATTTAAGATTGAATCTATTTTTTCTTCAGATTCAGCTTCTGAAATTGAGTTGACTCCCTCTGGATAGATCTCTTTTGATAAAGCATGAAGATCTTCAACAAAATTTTTTAAATAAAGATTAATATTAAAGCTACTAGTTATACCTTTAGCTTTAATGTATTGAAGTTTCCCAGCATCATCTTTAATAATTTCAAATCTTTGATGGAATTTATCTAGAGGCCCAGCAAAACTGGAAAGGGTAAATAAGCATAGTGCTATTAGAATTTTCAATTTTCACTCCTTGAAAAAATTAAACGTCTAAGAATAAGTATGGGAAATACTTGCCGAATTGAGCAAATAAAAGACTAATAGCTTCTGACATTAAATAAAAAACATTCTTCTCAATTTGAATATAATTTGATTTAGTATAACTAAAATAAACAAATAGGAGACTAAAATGATTTTTTTTATTGATACTGCCGAGATTGAAGAAATTAAGGAGTTGTATAATTGGGGAATCATTGATGGTGTCACCACCAATCCTAGCCTCATTGCTAAATCAGGTGGAGATCAAAAAAAAATAATTACAGAGATTGCCCAAATTGTTGATGGGCCTATTTCCGCAGAAGTCATTGCAACTGATTATGAGGGAATGATCAAAGAAGGTGCCGAGCTTTCAAAAATCCATCAAAATGTTGTAATTAAAGTTCCCATGACCGTAGATGGACTAAAAGCTACCTATTGGTTTAATAAGAATAAAATTAGAACAAATGTCACTTTAGTATTTTCTGCGAATCAAGCATTGCTTGCTGCTAAGAATGGAGCCAGTTATATTTCACCTTTTATTGGAAGACTGGATGATATTGGTCAAACTGGAATGGAGCTTATTAAAGAGATAAAAATAATGTTTGATCATTACCAATACTCTACAAAGATACTAGCAGCTTCTATCAGATCAACTCAACATGCAAAAGACGTCGCTCTTGCAGGCTGTGATGTGGCAACAATGCCTCCCAAGATTATTAAGCAATTAATTAAACATCCACTGACTGATATAGGTCTAGAAAAATTTTTAGCAGATTATAAGAATAGTTTATAGAGGCGATTATGAAAATCGCCTCTTTTTTAAATTTATAATTGAGATAAATCGAATTTATATTTTACAGTTGTACTTCTTAGAAACGTTTTATGGTTTCCTTCTAGTTTATACACTCTATAAGTAAATTCATATTCTTCTTGAAGATTGTCAGCGTTATTCATAACAGTTCCTATATGAACAAAGAATGATAAACCACCTATTCCGTTATGAGCATGTACAGAAGAAATTCCTTCAACTTCATCTAACTTCCCTTTAAACTCAAGTATTTTCTTTTCTTCATCCTGAGCTCCCTCAAGTTCTATTTTATAATTCTCTATTCCTTCTTCTAATTCATCTTCAGAAAGAATAACTTCATCAAATCTATACCTTGAACCATCATCTATTACAGTTGTATCTGAATCAATAACAAATTCTTTTTCTAACGAACTTGAAGGTATATTCACAAAATCAAAAGTAAGCTTAGAAGATGCAATCACCTCATCACCACTTTTAACATCAAACTCAATTGAATAATCAGAGAATTCCATTGAGTATAAAAGATCCTGGTGAATAGCTAGCCTTACAGCTTTTGCACCTGCAAGGTATTGAATAGCAATCTTATCATCTTCTCTTTCTTCATGACTAGCTACTAATTTTAAAACTTCAGAACTTATAGAATCAGCTTTAAGCTCAATTGATAAATCAGTGAATACACTAGAGATAACTGCCTCTTCTAAAAGAGATATATCTACTATCTTGTCTTGAGCAACCTGAGCATTTTTAAAACTCTCAAATGAAAGACTCTCTGTTACTTCAGGCACAAACGCAGACGGTTCATATGACAAGTGTAAGTCAACTAACTCGGAACTAAGTGGCTCACCTTTTTCATCTTTTTCAATAGTATCTATCAATCTAAATTGAACGATAGAAACTTCTTCGTCTAGTATTGTCGGGTCTTCAATTTTAACAAGTAGCGTACAAGTTGAGGAAGCTACATTACAAACACAAGCTTCTTCTATAGATTCTGTAGCTAAATGTTCTTCACTCATCTGAGCTTCACACTTAGGTGCGACTGCATCGTTATCTGAATAATTAAACTCTAATGAATAAATACCTTCAATAATCTCTAAGGTTGTTACCACCTTTGGTAATTTACCTAAATCTAATCCTTCAATATCCAATTCAGGTGCTACTTTTGTAACTTCTTCCTCTTCAATAACTGGATCTTTCCCGTTCTCTTCATCTTTTGAACAAGATATATTCAAAACAAGAGCAAACGTTAATAAATATTTTAATAATTTGTTCATTTAATTCTCCCTTAATTAAATTCTATCTTTAAACACCTGATTTTTCTGAAAAAATAAAAAGTATATGAAAAATCATAAGGTTAGCTAATCAAAGAAGATAATGTATTACCAATTAAAGTTGGCATGATCTTAATAGAACTAATAAAAAGAATTAATAATCAATCTTGAATATTAATTGAATGATTGAGATAGGTAATGAAGGACGAGTATCACTTACTCGCCCTTTAGAGTTTTTTATTTTTCCTCAACTAAAGTGACAATATCATAAAGTCTTCCTGAGTCTGAGTCTCTAGATGAACCAGGATCATTGCAATAGAACAAACCATTTATTTTGTGAACTCTATAGCCTCTATCTTCACAATCTACTTTCTTATCTTTTGGAAAGTTTCCAGGTATTATAAATAAAGGGAAATTACTTGAAATACCATTATAAGTCCCCACATATATGTAAGATGTAAGACGTCCCTTAGTATGCATTGCCTTTAATATATCCAAATCTTCTTGCACAGAAACTATATTAGAGTCTGTCATTGAATAATCTAATTGAGGCAATACTAGATCATCACCACTGACTGAAGTTTTTATCCTCTTTCCATCATGAATCTGTGCTCCACTACCTAAAGTTCGAATGGACTTCCTAATACAATATTTACTTCCTATAGAGTTTGTACCTATTGCATGGGTATTTGACTCAGAACAATCTTCCTCTAAATTAGGGATCGATCCACCTGATCCTGTCACACAAACGGCCCTGCCGTTATAAGCTAATCCCGTTTCTGAACCAATTGTGCACCTATCTTCATTGAGAAATGTAAAACCTGAATTTCCATTATTTAACAAAGTAGTAGTCGAGGAAGTTGTCGTAGAAGATGTAGTTGTAGTCCCACTTAAATCTTCATTACAGGCAACTAATACCCCTGCATTATCAGAAACTGGTAAGTATCCAGACATACAAGTACATGAATTTGTAGAACCATCTAACATGGAGTTCTCAACTAATGAACAATCTGGAGTAGACTCAGATTCTTCATAACAAGCTACCAAGAAACCATTATTTTGAATCTCGCTAAATCCTTCAGGACAAATACACTGATTATTATCTTCGATTGAGTTAGGAATCAAGCTACAATCAGTTTCTGTAGAAATTTTCCTCAAACCTTTTGAAACATTGATACCGTTATGTATATCGGTACTAACATCTTTAACACAAAAACTCTCCGCTCCAATATTTAACTCTACTAAATAAGGTGTAGAACAAGTTGATAATTCATCAAAAGTTTCAGCGATACAAATTACTGGGTTCTGAGCTCCCGTTTGATGCCTACCAATATGACTTAGACTAGGGTCTGAGTCTCCATAAATGGCCTTACAAGCTTCTAAAAATAATTCATTATCTATTTCTTCTTGTGGCTTTTTGTAAAAGACTTCAAAAGGCTGATCTGAAACTTCAAAAGCTTCACCCTCAATATCATTTATACTTATCACTCCTGAAGCAGAACACTTTTTAAAGATCGTACCTTCTGAGTCAGCGACTTCTTCGTAATTTTGATTACATAATTCTGTAAATTTTTCTCCACTTGAAACCTCACATTCAACAGTTCCAGGGAATTTACTATTTGAACTTTTATTCATGAACCCAACTTCTTTGATCAATGAACAATGTAAATCATTATTAAGGTAAGCAAATAAATACTTAGGTCTTGTCCCAGAAGCAGGTTTCTCTTTAATAATATATTGACTAAGTTCAGGATCAGAAACAGTAACTGTTGGTCCTCCTGGGTCACACCCCTTAGCAAATCCACAAGTAAGAGATAAACAGATTGCACCTCCGTTTAACTCACCTATTTGTACTAATACATTCTGGTTATCATTAATAGTACTACAATCTGGGTGATTGCCTTCAATCACCTCTAGAACTTGAGCATTATAAAACTTGTAATCATCTACAATTAATTCTGAGAGACAATAACTTCTTAAGCCCCCCTCAAACTTTTTGGCAAAAGAATTTTCGCAAGTAGTGACGACAGGGTTTAAATTGTTGAAACATATAACATTTCCATCCTCATACTTTTCATTGGAATAATCTGGATAACCATTATCGTAATATCCACAAATTTCAGAATCTTCTAAAGGCTCTATATTACTTGGAATTACTGCGTGAAAATAAGCTTCGTTCCCTTGACCAACAGGCTCATTCGCAACACAAAGCCCATCCATCATCGACCAACCATCAGTAGGACAAAGAGTAACAACAGGGTCAGGGTTTTCTTCTAAGCATATAGGAGTTGAGAAAGTAGTGCTTGGATCATCTCCACCAACTAGCTTATCTCTTTGAGTATAAATAAACCCTTGAGGACAATCAGTACTTTGCATATTCGCATTAAGTAGGTGTACCTTTAATTCTATTCTTAACTTCGTTCTTATGTATTTATTTCCTTCAACATGCCGAAGAGGAGTGTTTTCATCAAATTTAGTAATGATGCTATATTTCTCAATAGCTAAAACATTTCCAGCATTTTGAAAACTTCCATTAACAGCTAATTCATTTATCTTTTCTCTAGTAATTCTATAAGTAAACTGTTCATTAATTGGATCATCTTCATTTAATCCATTAATTTCACCTCTACCATCAGTTTTTTTAAAGCTTTCAACTAAAACTCCTGAATTCACTATAGTTTCATCAAGAAATTGAATTGGTTGAGAAAACTCACTTTGATCAGTATTGGCTCTAAAATAAGGTATAGAATTAATATAAATATCATCAGATATATCTATAGTTTCTTCTTCTATAATTTTTGGAAGGCCTTCGGAATAGTCTAATACAGTTAAAATCTCTAACTGAAAATCTCGTCCTTCTGCAAGTGTTCCCACACATTGCTCCATATTTTCATCAGTATTTTCATCGAAACCTTGTGAATTCAGATAAGAGATCACTGGTGATCTTGCACTGGATCCTAAAACGAACTCAACAGTAAAATAATCTGATACTGCACCTTCAACATCTGCATTATAAACACTACTTAGGTATGAATATAAAGTTCCATCATTTAATGTTGAGAGTGTTCCATTCTTAGGTGAGGTCTCTTCGGAAACTCTTCCCGTACCCAAGACAAAAGATCTAAGAGACGCTATGTCAGTATTAAAATAATCAATCCTAATACCTTCATTAAAAGCTAGATCATATTCAGACTTTACAGTGTATTGCAATTGAATAGTACACCTATTATTTTGAAAACTTAAATCTGTGATACTATAGTCTTCTCCGTTTATATTTCCATTAAACTGCAAGAAAACATCAGGCTTTGGATTTCTTTTCAAAGATCGAAGATTAGTATCTATTGAAACGACCTTGCTATATGATCGATCTGATGAACTGTCTCCTAAGCTTGAAACTAAGTCACAAGCAGAAAAAATTAAAATTGATAGTAATAAAATGATTCTTTTCATAGAACCTCCAAAAGACATTTCGGAGGTCAAAAAAATAACTTTAATTAAATTATAGGTAATAAGCGGAGACTTTCTATCAAGTCTCCGCCTTTTAAATTACTAACTGAAAATAAACTTTGGATTAAAACTAAATTTAAAACGAACTTTTTTCAATAAAATCCTATGTTTATTAGTTTTTTCATAAACTTCGTAAATAATTTCATATTCACTTCTTAGTTCTTCGGGTTCATTATTAATCACATTCTTTTCTACAAAAGTCTCTATAGAATCTCCAGATTCATTAATACTAATAATTACCTCATTATTATCAAAACCAAATACTCCATCAATAGAGTTTTCAATTTTAATTTCAAGATCTCCTTCAAGCTGTGCTTCATCCAACTCTAAGCTAATTTGGTTTATCCAATGTGTAGCGTTTTGATTTCCAGAAGAACTAGTATTATTTACTTCTATTTCTTCTGTTCTATCTTCAACCATTATGCTTTCTAAGGTGAATGAAAAGCTTTGAGTAGCAATCACCATATCACCACTCTTAACATCAAAGTCTATTGTATAAGTATCAAAATAATCAGCTTCGTTAATTACATCTTCATGAATTGCTATTCTAACTTTCTTACTAGATGGCAGGTATTCAAATGTTATTTTATCAGCTTCTCTGTCTCTATAATCATCTATCACTAAAATTTTATCACTACTCGCTGTTTCTGCTTTTAACTCATAGCTAATATCTGAAAAGTTAGCTGAGATAAATGAACCTTCTAAAAGGTCTACAGAATTCTTAAAATACTTTTCAACTTGAGCCACTTCAAAGTCTTTAGAATCCAAAACTATATCCTGATCGGGAACAGATACTGTAGGTGAGAATCCTAAGTAAAGCCCTATCCTATCTGACTTTAAATTGTCTCCATTAGAATCCATTTCCTCTAAATCAATTAACTCAAAATCTAAAATCTTCTCATTTAGATCTAATGACATTACATCTGAAACAAGAACTTTTATCTCACAAGTCTTTTCATTACTGTCAAATGAACATTGGCAAAATACATTTGTAGCAAATGGCTCAACCTTATCTTCTCCAGAAGTTAATTCACAAGCAGGAGAAGCTGTTGCATTCATGTCTTCATATGAAAATTTAACAAGATAATAAGTTCCAATGACATCGGCCTCACCTACTAATCTTTCTAATCTCAACGGATCATTTGCATCATTAACTACTACCTTTGGAGCATTATTAGATGCTTCGGTAGTAGTTGTAGTAGAGGTTGACGTAGTAGTTGAAGTTGAAGTTGAAGTTGAAGTCGTGGTTGTCGAAGTTGTCGTTGTAGTCGTACTTCCTCCTCCTCCGCCAGAAGTATCACTACCGTCATCAGATCCACCTGTATCGCTACCATCATCTGATCCGCCAGTATCACTTCCATCATCAGATCCACCTGTACCACTTCCATCATCTGATCCACCGTCCAAAGTACCTGTATCGACTGCCCCTCCAGACTCTACATCCAGATTGGATCCAGATCCATCTGAACACGAAACATTAATGAATAGAAACATCATTAATAAAATTTTTAAAAGTTTACCCATTGCCTTTCTCCTTTTTCAGTTCAATAAAATAATTCTATGTCAGGATTAAGTGAAAAATTGTTTGTTCATCCGAAAAACACACAATCTCAATAACTTATGAAAGAATAACTTTGATAAAACATACAACTTTTTTTGGCGGTAAAAAAACAAGAGTATATCCACCTTGTCTTTTACTATACAACTTCAAAACATCTATTAAGTAGATTTAGTACTTAAGAAAAAAACAGAAGATTTATTAAAATGAGAATAACTTTAATTCACCTTATCTAGCCAACTTTAGTGTTCAATTCACATACCTCTCAATAAACCTAAGTTCCTAATATCTCATAAAACTTGCATTATAAAAATATTTCTAGGCCGTTTCATTTTAAAATTTTATTAGGGAAAACAAAGGGGCATCTTGTGAGAAACATTTTTTTAGTAAATCTATTTTTGATTTCATCTTTAAGTTTAGCTTTCACTATTTCAAAAAAATCAGCTTATATAGCAACTCATTCAGCTTTTAGTTCATGGGGGACAAAAACTCAATCTGCTGGAAATATCCAAGCATTTAGAGCTTTAGAGAATTTAAAGATTAAAAAGATACCTACTGTTGCAATCATTGATACAGGGATTGATCCATTTCACCAATTTCTAATCTCAAACATCTATACTTTCAGAAATGGAAAGTTAACGAGAGGGACAACAATTAATTACGGTAAAGATTTTTCAAATGCTTATAAAGGATACAAAGCTACTAACACACCAATTGATAATCATGGACATGGAACACATGTTGCAGGAATCATCAAGTCTGTATTTCCTGTAGCAAGATTTGTTCCTGTGAAGTTTTATAATGAGAAAGCGAGTGGTGATGATAATATGATTAACCTATTAGGAGCACTTGAATACGCAATTGATAATAATGTTGATATCATTAACTACTCAGGTGGTGGGAAAGCTGCTAAGAAAAATCTAATGGATAAAGAAAGAGCGTTACTTAAAAGAGCTAAAGCTAAAGGAATCTTAATTGTTACTGCTTCAGGTAATGATGGACAGAATATCGATATAGTAAAGAATCACTATTTCCCGGCTTCATACAGATATCAAAATATCATTAGCGTTGGTGCTTATGATAAAAATTTAAACCTTTTTGATAGATCAAATTACGGACAAAATACTGTTCATGTAGTTGCTCCAGGTAAGTCAATTGCTTCTGCTCATATTAAAGGTGCTTATAAAATGAGTGGAACAAGTCAAGCTACTGCTTTCGTATCTGGTGTTGCAGCATTACTAAAAGCTGCACACCCTGAGCTTTCAGAGTTACAAGTAAAAGAATTAATTATTAAAGGATCTACTAATAGATCTCAGTTTGCAGGTAAAAGTCTTGGAGGAAGAGTAAATGCTTTCCAAGCATTAAGACTTGCTTCTAGAAATTAATTGACTACTTTAATACTCACTTCTAGATAATTTCTACAAATATAATTGGTCCAAGTACCTAATTTTTCGTCTCCAAAATTAGAAATATAAAATAAGTCATCAAGTGATAATTGATTTTGTCTTGGATATTTTTTCCACTTGGGAGGGGAAAATTTGAAAATTGTTTCTATAGTTGCATTTACACTCCTATTTTCTTGTGGTGGTGGCGGTGAGAACGGTTCAACTGAAGGCATCGCTAGTGATGCAACTAGGTGGTTAAATTCAAGCTTACCTATCAATTTAAGAGTATCTACTTCATACTCTGGATTTGCTCAAAAAAATGCCATTCAAGATTCTACTAACGAATGGACTACAGCTGTTGAGAACAAAGTAACATTCTTCCCAGCATCACTTTCAAATACAAGTAATAAATCCTATTCAGATCTCTCAAACTATAATGATTCAGAAATGGGAATATATCAATTAACTTCATGGCCTGCATCACTGCCATCTACTGCTCTTGCTGTAACTCAGTTATTTGGTTATCAAAACTCTAATGGAGGAGTAGTGATTACTCATGCAGATATTTTAGTAAATGAAGATACTTATAGCTTCAGCACAACAGCTGGAGATTTTACAAAATATGATTTTGAAACAGTCATGCTTCATGAGCTTGGTCACTTCTTAGGACTTGGCCATCAAAGCTCTAGTTCAAATTCAGTCATGGTTCCTTCCATTAGCTTAAGTGATGTTAATAGAACGACAACGAGTCTAGACAGAGCTAATATGGGATACAATTATGAGCTTTCTACTAGTTACACTAACTCAATTATGGCCGGGAACTCAATAGCACCTGTCGCACTTCATGTAGGAATTCAAGAAGGTGAATCCGAAGAGGAAGATCTACATCCAGGAGTGATGGAAAAGCTTGATTTTAATCTAGTTAGGATACAAGTTTATCTTATGGAAGATGGTCAATGTATAACAAATGTAAATGGAAAAAATGTAGATTCACATTATGTTGATTTACATCCTGTCAGGACAATCGATTCCAAGTAGCCCTAACCCAGTCTTTAAAGTTTGAGATATTTTTTCTAACAAATAGAGTCTCGCATTTTTGATCTCATTACTCTCATTTAAAATCTGATGATCAACATAAAAGCTATTAAACTCCTGACATAGCTCAAATAAATAATTACAAATGATATGTGGAGAATACTTCACAGTGGCTTCTTGAATTACTTCATTAAAATCATAAATCTTAAAAACAAGCTTTTGTTCTTTTTCAGAGGTTAAGAATTGAGAATAGCTCCTATCTATTGAATCGACTTTATCACAAATTGATTTAATTCTAGCAAATGTGTATTGAAGATATGGCCCTGAATTTCCATCAAGTTTCAACCATTCATTCATATCAAACACTATCTTTTTTTGAGAATCAACTTTACACATTCCATACTTAATCGCCCCATTGGCAATGATTTTAGCAGTGTCTTTGATCTTATCCTCAGTCCACTCGTCAATATATTTTGATAAATAATTATCCTGAATAGTATTTTGCATCTGATCGATTAACTTTTGAAGAGTTACTATATTACCTTTTCTAGAGCTAATTGCT
>JAHDHG010000006.1:19429-35125 GCA_020631435.1 Bacteriovoracaceae bacterium
CCATCTGTGAGCTCGACAAAAGCATAAGCTAGATGTTCACAAAGATGGGCATGCTCAAACCCCATTTTCTCTAAGGTTTTAAAGACTTGTTTAAAATGAAGTGATTGTCTTTCATCTACTAAGTAAATGTTTTTTTCAATTTTAAATTCTTGAAATTTTCTTCTTGCTAGCTCTAAATCTTTAGTAGAATAAAGACCGTTACCGTCTGATTTTTTCACCATGAAAAAACCAAGTTTATCATCACTAAGATCTATACCAGTTGCACCCTGATCAATCTTAAAGATCCCTTTTTCTAAATACTCATCGACTAACTTCAAAGAAGGAGCGTCTACTTCAGATTCAAAAAACCATTCATCAAACTCTACATTGGCCCAGCTATAAAGATCCTTCATCAAATCTATTGACCATTGTCTCGTCTCTTTCCATAAATCAAAGTACTCACCCTCACCTTTTTTTAGCTCTTTTAAAATATGGGTCAGTTCTTTTCTATTTTGCTCTTCTTTATCTGTGCCTCTTTGATCTTCCAAAAGTGTATTACTCTTTGAGTATAACTCTCCTAGCCATGCACCTTTATTCACAGTTGGGGCATTTAAATTTTCTTTTTTCATATACCATAATGCTTTTGCAACATGTGTTCCCACATCTCCTGGATAAGTGGCAGCAATAACATCAATTCCACAATGCCTAAGCATTCTTATCAATGCATTTCCAAAACAAAGATTTCTCATATGTCCGACATGAAGTTCTTTATGTGTATTAGGTTGAGAATACTCAATCATTGTTTTAAGTTTATTTGAGAAAAATTCAGAGTCAGTAGATTCATTAAGAACAAATTCATTAAATTCTTTAAAATTTAAGTGAATATTTACATAAGGCCCTGTATTCTCAGAGGATTTAAAGCGTGAACTTAAGTTGTCATTAAAATATTTTGAAAACTCTGAAGATAAATCAACAGGTGATTTTTTTAACATCTTGGCCAAATGAAACATAGGAACAGCAATCTGCCCAGCATCCCACTTTGGAGGTCTACTAATTTGCTTGTAAATAGCTGATTCTAAAGGAGAAATATCAAAATCGGCCATAGCTGCGAATTTTCTTAAATGCTCTAAGATCTCAATTTTAAGCTTATTTATTCTTAGTTTTTCCATATCTTCTATTGCCTATAAACCCGTTAAATCAATGAATTAAGAGTATAATTAAATATATGGCTAAAGTCTTTAGATAAATTTAAAGATAAGTACATAGGGGATTAATGAAATTTAGGGCCAAAATAATACATTTACTACTATTGATTGAGTTAATTGGCATACCTCATGTCTACTCTCAAAGTAATTTTGGTCAAAAAGTGACTAGTGCTGGAAAAACAATACTAGGTTTTCTTGGTGGAAGAAATAGTGGTGTTTCTGGTCAACAAGCAGAACTCGTTAATAGAATCTGTCCTATTGCCTCTTTCGTTGGACCAGTAAATGTGCCATTAGCATGTTCAGCGGGAACGGTTCTTTCTGCAGATGATTTGAAAAAAGTAAATTTTTATGAAAATAAAATTCAAAAAGCAGAAGGTTTACTTGGTCAATGTCCAGGTAATATAGAACCAACCCTTAGAGAGTTAATAGGTACAGACATTCAAGGTCTTGAAGAAAAGAAAGATGAACTAGCTAAGTTTAATAGAGATTTTTTTAAAAATCTTTATCAGCAATTAAGAGATCCTATTAAGAGAGAATATGATTTTCTCTATAAAGGTGATTCCCGAGTGGGAGAGCTTTTTAGTCAAACTCCAAGTTGTAAAAACATAGGTTCAAATCAAGATTTTGTACGCTGGGGACGAGACGGTGGTCTTTTTGCAATCGTTAATCCAGAAGGTGATTCAAATACAGGGAAATTATTATCAGAAGCAAGAACTTATAAAAGCTCAGATACAAAAGAGAATATTGATAACTATATCAACCAAGCTGTAAGAAGAGCAAAGAAAAATGGAATGTATTCATTTGCTAGCGGTAATGGCTTGAGTGTTTCTGGATATCCTGAAATAGGTGGACTTTCAACAACGTCTGAAGTTTTAAGTAAAGCACAAGAAGATTATTCCGATAAAATTACTAATTATAGAAATGATCTCAATAAATACTTAGACCCATCAAGTGAAATAGATGCTCCTTTGTTTCAAGCACTTACTGAGGGTGGAGATTCTGTTTCACTCACTAACACTTACAAACAATGGTACTCCAACAAACAAGTTAGTTGTTTATATGGATCTATTGATAATGGAAGAGAAGGTTTTTATGAGATCTTCAATAATGTTAGACATAATGATGAAAATTTAACGGCAAAAGAAAGAAATAATAGAAAAACTAAAGATGCGACTGCGACCAGTGCAATGGCACAAAAAATTGAAGAAGTATTATCGAGAACTAATGGTCAGTCCATGAAGTCAAAAATTAGAGAAATTCAAAACTTTGCTAAGGCCAATAATTATATGAATACTAAGGTGACAGCAAAGATTGGTGGAACTAATAGATCAGAAAATCCTGTCAAAATGTTAATGAGAGTTTGGCAGAGTTGTACTTCAGGATCTAGATCAGCATCAAGAGGATCTAGAAATATTAAAATTGGTCCAACATTAAGAGAAGTAAAGAAAATCTCTAATCAAATCATTGCAGATAAGAATGCATTTGCTGGAGAAATTGAAGAATCTTTAAGAGGGGCCCTCGTCAGTTGTGAAGGTGTAAGTTCTAGTAAAAAAGGAAGAACTTGCTCTCCAGGACATAACGGAAACAAAGGACCTTTTGCAGTAGAAGGTAACTTCTGTCTTGCGAATGCTAATAAATGTAATAATGCAGTTGAGTCTTGTATAGGAGCTGCAGAGCAAACATATAAGAACAGAAAAGAAGTAATGCGAGGTTATATTAAGGAATATAACTCTAGAGTGGAAAATCACTTAGACACTCTATCTCAAAGATTTGATGGACTTGAAAATCTAGCTAAAGGAGTTGATCAAAAGCTAGCAATCTTTGGTTTAAGCGTAGATAAATCTGGTGATGGAATGGATTATAACTCTTACCTTAATAATCTAAAAAAAGGTAAGTACGAGAGTGAATTTGATAGTGACGAATATAAAAAAGAACTTGGAGAGGATCAGTTACTTGATATAAAGCCAGAAGATGTTCTTGAAGATCCTATTAAGAATCTAGAAACATTAATCACTAGACTAAAAAATACAGAAGAAGAATTGAAAGAGAAAATGGAAGAGATTATCGAGCAGATGAAAGCTCAAGTTGATTCCATGAAGGAAGGACTTAAGGCGTGTGAAGCTGCTAAGACGAAGACTTCTGAGAGGTTGGCGCTTTGTAATGAGGTAAATTTTGATTCAGGTCCTACAACAGATGAAATAGATGAAGCAATTTCAAATACGAAAAAAGCAGGAGTAAAAATTAAAATACCAAGTGAAATTGAAGAAAAAGTAAAAATAGCGAAAGAGGCAGATTCAATTTATATTTCAAGTACAGAAAAATATTTAGAAAAGTATGATAGATATAAAGACCTTGAACAAGATATCTATTCAGATTTTGAAAAGGAATGTGGACCAAACAACTTAGAAAAAAAGTCTGAGAGTCAATCATTTAGAGATTACAAATACGATGATCAAACTTCATGTAAAGACAAATTAGACGAATTAGTTGATAAAGCTATAGAAAATATTAACTCTGATTATAAAAAAGCCTATGAAGATCAATATGAGAAAAATAAAGACGACTCAATTTGTACTCAATCAGACACCTCAACAAGAGGTAGCGGAAAAGGCTACGAATACGGAGGCAGCAGTTTCTGGGAAGCACTTGGTAAGCATATAGGAACTTCCCCACTCTAAAACTTCGTAAATAACCCCAAAGTTAATCCAAAATTACTTAAACTGATAGACTCAGCAAGACTAAAAGAAGCAACTTGACCTGAAGATAATTTTCTACTTCCTTTAGAGAAAGATCCTAGATGGAAGAAACCTTCTGCTAATAATCCAAATTTCTCATCAAAATAATGTTCATACCCAATCATAGGTTTAATTGCGAAACCTTTTAAACTAATCTCTTGATTAAAAGTATCTGATTCATACCCATACACCATATATTGAAAACCAAGTGCTGCGTATAAAGATCCAAATCTATATCCAGCATGAGGCCCAATCTCCCCTATTTGAATATCTGCGACACCTTTTGGGTTAGTACCAAATGAATCAATATAATCAGTCTCACCTTTTAGAGATTGAGACAAAGAAATTCCAAGAAAAAACTGTTCTGATAAATCTCTTCTATAGCCTAGAGAAATCATTGGTGATCCTTTGGATTCAATTTTTCTTGATCCTGAAGTAAAGGCCTTATCTTCCAACTTTCCGATAAGAACATATCCAAGAGCGCCATAAATAGTATTTTTTCTACTTATATTTTTGGAGATGACACTTTTAACTTCTTTAGTATCTTGAACTTCAATCTCTTTATTTCCACTCACATCAGAGTCATCACTCAATGTTGATGTGCTCGCACTAGAAGTAGATGACTTAAGAGAACTACTAGATACAGAGCTTGAAGTGGTTGAACTTGAATGACTTTCAGTTTTAATACTCACCCCTTCTTTGAGCTTTAATAAAAAAAGTTGTGACCCCTCATTTAAATATTCAGCTCCTTTAATTACTTTAAGCATTGACTTTGAACCCGCAGTTAAAATTCCTTCAGTCACAACAAGTTTATTATTTCCTTTAAAATAGTATTTCTGACCTTTAATGAATTCTTGATTATCATTTGTAATCGTTATTCTATCTCCATAGATTTTTTCTACTGAAATTGAAAAGGCCAAAGAAGAAATTAATAAAGTAAGAATATATTTCATATCGACTCCTAACTTCATTATATAGAGATTCATGTCGATTTCCAGCAAGAACCAATATTTAAAGGGTGAAGTTTTTGCAATATCAGACTGAAACAGTGGATTTAAATCAGTTTTTAAGTCATACTTTAAAGGGGGAAAAAATGAATATTCTTATTCTCGGAACTACTGCTAGAGAGCATTCTTTAGCAAAAAAACTAAGATCTTCTCCTTTGGTTAATTCCTTATTTGTTATGCCAGGAAATATAGGAATGACTGAACTAGATGAAATCGAATGTATTAATGAAAATCCACTAAATTTTGAAAAACTTATTGATGTTTGTGCTGAAAATGCCATCTCCATGGTTGTGGTAGGACCAGAGAATTATTTAGAAGCTGGAGTTATTGATATACTCAATCAAAATGCTATTCAAGCTATAGGCCCAACCAGAGAAGGCGCTCAATTAGAATCATCAAAAAGTTATGCTAAAAAAATTATTAATCTTTGTAAATTACCAACAGCCAGATCAAACTATTTTGAAACATTTGAAGAAGCCAAGAATTTTATTCACTCTTGGCCTTATGAAAATGGTGTAGTTATAAAAACAGATGAACTTGCAAGTGGTAAAGCACTTTTTCCATGTCACTATCCAGATGATGCCTTCAAGGCACTTAGCTTTTTAGAGAGTAACCCTTTAAAGCTTAAGAACCCATCACACCTTTTAATAGAAGAAAAATTTTCAGGAAACGTCTTATCTGTTTTTGCATTAAGTGATGGATCTGATTATCTCTACATGGCAGATGCTGTCGATTATAGACATTTAAATGAAGGGAATGAAGGCCCTCATACTGGAGGCCTTGGAGCTTATTCTCCTGTAGATTTCATTACATCTGAAGAAAGACAATTTATACAAAAACAAATCGTCCATAAAATCTTTGAAACCTTAAAACAAAACCATATTGAATTTAAAGGAATCCTTTTCATTGAATTAATTAAAACTCTAGAAGGAGAAATTAAAGTTTTAGATTTAAGAACAAGGCTAGGAAATCCAGAAGCTCAAGCAATTATTCCAAGAATCCAAGGGGATCTCGCTAAAATTTTTCACGCAGCAGTTAATAAAAAACTGAGTCTAGTAAAAGATGAATTTAAACTCTCTAATGACTTTAGTATTCACCTTGTAAAGGCCAGTGGAAATTATCCTGGCATTAAAGAGAAACTTGATCTCTTTCACCCTATTGAGATTGATAAAGAGTTTTATCAATATAATTCAGAGTTATTCTTCTCTAGAGTAGAAAAGCCAAAAGATAAATTAATAAATTGTGGAGGCCGAGTTGTCGGTGTAACAACCTTAGGTAGAAATAAAGAAGAAACTAGAAAGAAAGCTTATGAAGCCATCTCTAAAGTGAATTTTAAGAATCAGTATTTAAGAAAAGATATAGCTACTTAACATCATCCCAAAAACATTCTTTTGCAACTCCTTCTTTTAATATGGAGTCACCATCATAGGACCAAGCTCTTCTTCCTTTTGGAGAGTCAAATCCAAAATGGATTCTTGTCGTTCCAAAACCAGCAGATAAATTAGGCTGATAAGCTAAAAAATTTGTTAATGAGTTATAGTCAATATCAAACCAAAATTGCTCGCAGATATATCGCTGAACCTTCTTTCTTACTTTCATTTTATCAAATTTACTATTTGTTTTATAAGATAAATCAATCGCTCTAGCTAATACATGATCACTATTCACTTCTTTAGAGTCTTTGGTTCCTCTAATTTTATTATAAAATTCTTTATTATAACATTTTGATCGATATAAGGCCTCAACACTTATAGGATGTCCCAAATGTGCTCTAATCTTTTCTGCCATTAAGAGTAGGACTGCTGATCTAGTCCAACAAGCTCGTGGTGGCATCAAATTCCTTATTCCACATTTTTTTAATACATCAGCATGATTTGATTTAGATATTTCTTCAGCTGAAAAATTTCTAATTCCACTATCATCTAAAAATTTATTATAACCTTCATAGTTTTGTTTATAAATAGAAGAATATGCAGAAACAGGATAACCACCTAATGATAAAATTTTTCCTTCGTAAAAAGATAGCTCTGCAACTCCATTTGCCTCATCACAGGGAATTCCAAAATCTAGATATCCTTGTGGAAGACCTCCTGGAGGTGATTTCACGATATCAGCATAATTACCTGGATCGTAGGTATCGATAGGATCTTCTGATTGCTCTTTTTGAGGCCCAGGTTCAACTTCATTGATTGAGTCATTACCACAAGAGAATAAGAATAAAATAAAAATTAAACTTTTCACTACTTTTAAGATACCAAAGGAAAATTCAAAAATTCTAAAATGAGAAATTATTATATACTGTAAAATAATTAGACAGATTTAAGGCTAATTTAAATTCCAAAACTCGTAAATACATTCTCAGCTGTTTTCTTCAATAAAAACTCTTCCTCAAAATCTTGAGTATACATTTTGATTCCTTGATAAACAGCACCAGTGAAATCACCTTTAATTTTTGAATTCTTATCTAAGAAATAAAATCCTGCTGCATCTTTCTTCAGTGAATTAGCAATCACTTTATCTCCAGAAGCACTTATTATTTCATTTAATTTCTCTTCAAGTTCTATTAAAACAGAGTACACAAACTCTCCAGAAAGATTTTTTTGTTTTCTTAGATCACGTTTAAAATTATATTTCACTTTCTTTTGAGGTCTCTTTGCTCGACTTCCTTTGATATATCCCTTGGCTTTATCTCCTAATCTAGATAATCCTGAAATCTTATAGGCAAAATAATTAGCATAACCTTCCTCTAATGCCGAGCCAGAAGTATCAAAAATTTGATGAAGTCTATGATGAGTATATTCGTGATAAATAATCTCTGGAATCATAGCCACGTCAATTTTAATATTCCTTTTAAATAATTTTCCGAAGCCCTTAATAAGTTTGGGAGCAATTTCTGGTATTAAGAATGATCCTAAAATTGCTTGATAATGAATTTGTTGGTCAAACTGATCCAATGTGCCCTTCAAAATATAATCAGCAGCAAGATCAATTCCATTTTGGGTTAATAAAGACTTTCTAATACTATTTTTTATTGTTTTTTGATCTAATACTTCTCCAGTCACCTGTATTCCTGATTTCACTTTGATAGTCCTTGGCAAGAAAAAAAAAGTCTCCTTACCCCAAGGAGCTATACTATCAGCAGGAAAAGAATTTTCTTTTATACTCGTTGCACCCAAAAGTGGAAATCTACTCTCTTCACTCTCATCAAAATGAAGATTAGGATCATAAAGCTTTTTTTGATTAACTCTTAAGGTCACCTTTGATGGTTTTTCTAAGAAATTATAATTATTATCAAAGTATTTTTTCGCTAAATTCATATGATAAAAGATAGTATTTGCTCTTAATTTTAATTCATTATTATCTAAATCACTTTGTGTCAGTGCATTCTCAGATGTATTTAGAACAACCTTAAATTCATCATTTTCTAGGATTTTAGGAACTTCAAGTGATTTCTTATAAAGCTTACCTTTAGAGCTTCTAAGGTTTATTTCCGCTTTAATTTCTTGCGAAGAAGCATTGAAAACAATACTAATAATTAGCAGGAATAAGAAATGTCTCTTTTGAGAGTGCATCTTTTTGCGCCTTTACGTTTCTTGCAGTATTAATTGCAATAGTTGTTCCTAAAAATATAAATGAAGTCGTTGGGTTTATTGCTGCTAGAGTTGAACCTAGTGGTATTAAAATACCTTCTGCTATTTGCCAAAACTTTCTCTTCTTTGGCTTAAATAATTCGTTTTTCATCAATGTGCTGATGGTTTCATGCCTTTTAATTTTACCCGAGACTACTAAGGCAAGTAGTAAATCTGAAACTGCTGGGGGATAAGAGAAAAGATTTTTTTTAATTTCAGGTAACCTTTTACTTATATGAACTAAATGGTTATTAATAAATCTTTTTGCATCTTGAGATCCTAAGTCAATAGCGAAAACTTCACTTTCTACAGCGGAATTTTCATTTTCAATATTTGCTAATTTCTCATAAACTTCATCTAATTTCTCAAGAGATTGTTCATCTCCAAGATCATTAAAAACTTCTTCGATTTCTTGTGGATCAATTCCTTGTTTCTTAACTGAAACAAAAGTTTTCAATCTATTGATTTTATCCTTGATACCTGATCGCTCATCAGATGTTAAAACCCTATCTTCATTATAAGCTGTATCCAAAACAAGAATTATTTCTGATAAAATAATTTTCTTCTCATAATTTTTACGATCTTCATACTTTTCATCAGAAGCTGTAAGAGTAAAATAACTCTTGTTAGTCATTTTCATAAAGTCATACATTAAATTCGCCATATAATTGATCTGCTCAATTGAATAGCTAGTGTACATATAGGTATCAAAATCTATTCTGCCTAAACCATTAAACTTAATACTATAATTTTTAGTAAGTTTTTTCTTTAAGTCACTTGGAATGACAAATGAGTTCTTCTCATGAATTTTTTGAAAATGAGTTTTCGTTTTTACTTTTTTTAAAAAAGCATGAATCATTCTCGTTGGGTCTTCTTGACTAAAGTATCTTCTAATGAAATCTTGGTCTATTTTATCAATTTTTTTCTCTTGAAAAGCAAGATCTAAAAGCTTTTTCCAACATTTAGCTTCCCTATTTTGTATTTTCCCATTATTGCTAGACTCAAAAAGCTGAACAAGTGTTGCTTGTCGCCTCACAACTAATTCTAGTGTTTTGTCGAAGTTCCTTTTATATTGCGAGCAAGAAAAAACATTATTGCCTATAATAAGAAAAATGAAGATAAATGGGAGATGTAATTTCAATGCTTTAATTATAAGTTGATTCCAGAGAAAGAAAGGATATCGAATATTATTTTCAAAAGTTGTCAATATTCTAAACACTGATTTTTAAGTAACAAAATAAAAACCACCTCATAAGAGGTGGTTTATAAAAAAAAGTAATCAATTTAGCTTATACTAGAAATCTGAACAATCACCTAAGCTTGAAGCGCCAATTGCACCAAGACCAGCAGTGATCCCACTTGCAATCAATAAATTCTTTCTCTCTTTCTTTCTTAACTCAATAAGACCCACATCCGCTTCTTCAGTTTCAGTAATCCTTGCAATATCTTGATTAAGATCAAATTCAGCTTGTTCAAGTTCAAATTCAATGTTTTCTTCAATTAAATAATAACTTAACTGATTATTTAAAGTTTGAAGATCCTCTCTCAACTCACCGATTTCAACTGTTAAATTTTCTCTTTGGTTAATAAATTCTTCTCTATCAAGCTTAAGACCTTCAACATCTACATCGTCACCAGCGTTAATGATCTGATCAGTTAATAAATCAATTTTAGCATTCACGGCAGATAAGTCTTGTTCTGCTTGGGAAATATTTGTTTCTAAATTATCAATTTTATCTTCAGTAATTGAAACAGCGTTATTTAGAAAATAGACTTCATCTTCATAAGTCTTAGTTCTTCTAAGTCTAGCTTGCCTCGCATTTTCTCTAATTCTATCTTCATTTGTTTTCTTAGTAAAAGCTACAATTGCCAAAACAACTCCAACTCCAACTAAAATGGCACCTGTCACAGCTACACCACATCCTGCCCAAGATGCTCCATGATCTTCAACCGCAATAGTCATTAATTGGCCTATTACTTCATCACTATTATCACTCTCATCAAGAGTTTTAAGAGTTCTCTTGTACTCAACTAAAATCTTATGATCTGCTTTTCTTAATGCAGATTCGATCTCTCTTTTCGAAGCATTAGCTAAAATAGCAGAATAACTTGCGATTTTTGCTTTTTTCTCTTCTTCTGTACTTGACCTCTTTAAATCTACTACTAAATTTGAAATCACTTTTGAAACATCAACTTTTGTAGATGCATAAGCATTTGAGCTTATAAATGCGATTTCTGGAGCATTAATGCTAAGTAGACTAAAAACAAGTAAAGAATTCACTAACTTTTTTGTTTTTCTCATTTTTTCTCCTTGCTAAAACTGTGCTAAAACACAAAACTTAGGTCTTTTAACAATAAATGACGCGGGAAGAAAGGGAAAAAGTTTGTAAATGAATAATTAGATAAATATTACATTGTTCTAATGAGTAAAGCTGTTTAGTAAAAACATATAAAGATAAAATCATTCAAAATTTGTAAGTCAACAAAGAAGGACAGATAAAAAAATCGACAAGGACAAATTAATTTTGCAAAACAACAAAAATTAATTTCTCCGTGATCACTTTAAAAATTTACTTAAAAATTCCTGATTTTTTTTATTATATAGAGGAACAAAAATACTATTTAATGAATCAACTCCAACAAACTCTCTGAAGTAAAAAAAGCTTTTTCTGCTAGCTGAAGGTAATGTCATAGTAGTTACCCCTACGATTTCATCTTTTACATTGAAAAGAGGTCCACCTGAGTCACCTTGAAAAATCTCTGAATAATTCTTCTTTCGTGCTTGATTGGCTAAGTCATTATAATTAGTTCCTATACTAATTAGTGGATACTCTTCTTTTTCCATATTAGGGGGAAGAAGATTTAAATAGCACCAACGCTTTTTCATAAATTCAGGTTCATACATTCCTATTTTTGTATTGAAATATTCATAGAATAGAGTTTTTTTATCTCTAACGATATTATACATTCCAAAACCTACTGCTTTATAAGTATTTAATTCATGCATAAGTATCGTTGCAGGATTCATTCCATACTGATAATTAGCAGGATCTTTTAAGGAATGTGCTCTCTTGAAGTTTAGTTCAGGAAAATTAATATTATCTAAACCTTTAATATTATCCTTCAACAAGATCAGGCCTAAGTCATGCATTGGGTTATACATAATCTGATTTTGACTATCTAATCCTATCATTGACTCTTTCATCACTAGGACTGAATCAATATACTTTGAGGTTATTCGAATATTATGTGTTTTCTTTTCTACAAGAACTTCAACATTATTAAACTTTATTTCCTTGTCCCACCGAGATAGGCAATGAGAAGCTGTTAGAATAGTATTTTTTGTTAGCAAAGTCCCTGAACATAGTCCCACAGGTCCATTCTTTTCAGATGGCATGATATAAATTTTAACGACAGCTTCATACTTTCCTTTTTCAACTATTTCTCCATCAATGATATCTGGTGCAGAAAAAGAAAAAGATGAAAATAAAATCAAGAAAAAATATTTTTTAATAAACATAGCTTTTAATAGCAAACAAAATGTTAATCTCTTAAAACTGATAGAAGAAGTTAGAAACTTATAATTTAAATTGAAAAAACTACATAGCTATATTGATTTTTAAGTAATTATTACAAGGACTAAAAATTAACTTCTAAATTTATTTAAAAATTATGTTTTTTTGACCTAGCTGTTTCATATAAATTTTATGTCATTCAACATGGTGTTTTTTTAGATAATGGAATAGCTTTACTTGAAGTGATTTTTTACATGACAAACTATTGCTTAAAATAACTCCCCGAGTGTTATTAATCGAACATTATTAATAAAGAACTGAATAAGTTTTGACCTTCTTTCTGTGTAAAAATTATATGCTTTAAACCAATGGTCACAAAAATATTGCATTGGTCACAAATTTTGTTATAAGAGATTTATGACTATCTATGAATACACTGACCCAGTGCTTTATATGAATGATTTTCTTGAATCAAGGAAATCACAAGAAGCTGGTTTTAGTTTGAGAAAATGGGCAAAAGAGATGAGTTTGAAAAGCCATACTCAACTAGTTATGATACTTAATCGTAAACGAGAGCTAAGAATAAAACATCTTACCTTTTTAGGTGACGGACTTAAGTTAAGCTCAAGTGAAAAAATATATTTCCAAACTTTAATTCAATTTAATAATGCTCGAGATGAAAAAGAAAAAAGGCTTTACGAACACTTTTTAGCTGACCTTCACCCTCGAGGTCACTTTTCAATAAAAGAATTTCAGGAATTTAAAGTAATTTCAGACTGGTATCATATGGCCATTCTTGCAATGACAGATCTTACAGACTTCAAAATGACTCCACAGAATATTTCAAAAAAGCTAAAAGGAGCTGTTTCTCAAGAAGAGATAAAAAAAGCTCTTTTAAGACTTATAGACCTAGACCTACTAGAACACCTTGAAGAGCATAAGTATAAAGCTACTTATAATAGAACTACAACTAAAGATGATGTTCTAAATAAAGGATCACAAGAATATCACAAACAGGTAAGTGAACTTGCAGTTCAAAGTTTGATCTCACAGGATCCAGTACGAAGAGAATTTCAATCATTTTCTATGGCGATATCAAAAGACAAAATCCCTCTCGCTAAAGAGATGATTAGAGAGTTCAGAAGAAAGTTATCCAAAGCTGTATCAGGTAATGGTGATGAAATATACCAAACAAACATCCAATTTTTTCAACTTACGAAGGGCCCCAATTCATTGGGAGACGCAGGCGTTGAAGAGGACAAACCATATATTCAATAAAAGGAGAAAGTATGAAAAGGTGGTTTATAATTTTAACGTTTCTATTAATCAGTAAAATTAACTTTGCACAAAGTTTAACACCAGACACAGGTGATCATGGTGCAGGCAATGGTGGAGGTGCTTATGTCTGTATCGATGAACATGGAGTTACGACTAAAGCAATCCTCGAAGATATCATTGAGGCAACTTATATCTACAAGTTAGATCTTAAATTCAATGAATTAGATAAAGAGGAAGTATTGAAAATACTTTATAAAGAAGATCTAACTATTTATAAACATGTAAAGGAATCCTGGGATCGAATATCTAGTCAATTCTTACAATCTGTGGGTCCTATGAAATTAAATTTAGCAAATACTTCAAATAAATCCATAAGTAGTTTTTCAGGTTGTCAAAAAGGAGAAATATCCAGGCTAGTAACAGTAACTTTATATGAAAAGAGGAGCAACACTGATTTTATGATGACTGATGAAGAAGTTTATAATGTAATGGATGAACAATCTAAATTTGCTCTCATGCTTCATGAAATCATTTTTGAAGCGACAAGGGTTGTATATAATGATACTAACTCTGAGCGAGCGCGAGCATTAGTCGGTGCTATTCTTTCAAGTAACAGTCAGAGAATATTCAAAGTATTTATTCCTCAAACCTTACAAGACGCACTATCTATTGGAATAGATTATGCTATTAAAAATATGAATGATAAGTATGATGAGTTTTACAGATTCTATAGAGATGAATACATGAAAAACATCTTAAATCTTAACGATGATAATTCAAAAATAAAACTAGTATGTAAGGGGCAATCTTTTAACTCGAGAAAGAAAAGTGAACTTTTATCATATAAAACTATTCTTAAAAACAATAAAGGTAAGCTATCTTATCGAATTAAAGGTGATGTATTCGCAGGGGATGAATTTTCTAAAGATACTGCTTGTAGTCCAAATCATGATAATAGAAGGTATAGGTACTATATTAATTCCGAAGACGAAATTAAATGCAGGGGAGCTTTTTATAATTGGAGTGGTACTAAAACTCTAGTGGACTATACTTGTAAAATAGATAAATAATTAGAAGACCTCTCAAGCAACTTTAAGTCTTGAGAGGTAAAAAATGGATCAGCTATTCTTTCGATCTAGATTATTTAAAACCTGAGGACCTTGATAGATAAAAGAAGTATAAACTTGAAAAAAACTGGCACCTTTCTTCTCTAGATCACTAATATCATTCTTAGTTGAAATACCACCGGCACAAATTATATCAAAATTATCAACATAATAAGTTAACTCTAATAATCGTTCTTGCACTAATCTCGCTTTTTCTTTAAGTGCCTCTCCAGAAACTCCACCTCGTCCCCAATCTTCTCGAATGGTTGTATTAGTCGCAATTATCCCTTGAATATTTTTATCAATCAGTAACTTCAAAAAGCTCTCAAGATCAGATAATTCCTCATCTGGAGAAATCTTAACAAATATTGGTTTATTTAAGACTCTCACTTTATTAACTTCATCTAAAATCTCACTCATAAAACTAACGTCTTGAAGTTTTCTTAAATCTTTAGTGTTAGGACTAGAAACATTGACAACTAAATAGTCTGCATACTTTTCAAATTTTTTAACAAGGTTAGAATAATCCGCATGTGCATGTGCAAGAGGTGTGTCTTTATTTTTCCCAATATTAATTCCAAGACAAGCTTTAGGTTTATACAGTTTTAAATTGCTCTCTACAAAATCTGCACCTTTACAAGGAAAACCTAAATAATTTCTCAGAGACAACTCTTTAGGGTGCCTAAAAACTCGAGGCTTAGCATTTCCTAATTGTGCTCTTGGTGTAACAGTACCTATTTCAATAGCACCAAAACCTAAATGATCCAAAAATTCTAAGGCAATAGCATTTTTATCAAAACCTGCAGCAAGCCCGACTTTATTTCTCCAGGCTAAATTTGAAGATCTCACATATTGATGATCTTTAAAACTAGGAAATAACTTTTTCAAATAAAATGGATTACTTGCAAATTGATTCAATGTGAAATCATGAACCTTTTCAGCATCAAATTTAAATAATATTTTCTTTATTAAATCAAAACTCATCTATACTTCTTAATAAAACCATCTACAAGTTCTTGCTCTTTAGAATTCAAATCAGATACTTTTAAAATATCTTCGAGAGTAATCAAACTAAAATATTTCCTCTCACCAATATTTTCTTTAAAAGCTTTTAGTCCATAATTAAAAATTGAGCCTAAGACTTTAACCTCTATACCTAACTCTTCTAAGGCTTCAGCTGCTTTAATTGCACTTCCACCTGTAGAAAAGAGATCTTCAACCAAGGCAACAGATTTTACATTT
>JAHDHG010000145.1 GCA_020631435.1 Bacteriovoracaceae bacterium
AAAAACTTTAAATTCGTCTCATACTTAAATATTTTAATTGGCGTAATTTATATTTTATACAGATATTTTTTAAAAAAAATAGATCCTTTTGGAGAAGCACCGTACGAAGTGGAAGTTTACCTTCAATATCTCCATATTTTTGGAGCTTTTATTTGGGTATTTTTTTTCGGGGTAATTTTTAATAGTCATGTTCTTCATAAGTTAAAATTATCAACTGAAAAAAAAAGAAAATCTGGAGTCTATTTAATAATACTATCGTTTTTAATGGTTATATCTGGTTACTTAGCATTAATCCCTGTTTCATGGAGAGGTGAAGTAGGAATATTTCATTCAGTTGTTTCAGGTTTATGGGTGCTTATTTTCTTTATTCATCTTGGTAGGTTAGTTCGGGAGTTATAAGAAGTTTCAAATCATTTATGTGTAAAATTACTATTTCAAATTTTTGTATTTAACTTATTTATATTACAAAGAGTTGAAGCCATGTTAGTTATAACTCATGAAAATAATTCTTTTAATTCTTATGGCCAGTTTTTCTTATTCCGGAACCTTTGAGTTGATTGATCCTTGTAAAGGCGGATTCATTATCTCTGAGGACGAGAATTTCACTAATGAGCGATCTCTTGGAGAATTAACTCTTGATTTATTTAGCCAGAATAATGTTGAATACAAAAATGTATTGAAGTCATTTTCTAGTATTCTTAACACACCTTTAGGTGCTGATTCAATTGTTCAAATGAATAATGAGACTATCTTTGCTTTTGGTTGGTGCTTTTCTGTGGACGGAAAAATCCCCAATGAATATTCTTTTGATATTTATCTCGATAGTTCAAGCAAGGTGAGATGGTTCTATGCTTATTCAATGAGTTATAAAAATAAATGGATATCTATGTGCTCTCCTGCTCATTTACTAAGTAAGGAATATAATCCTGCTTGCAAATGAATATAATTAAAAAACTATTTCTATTTTTCATAGTTTCTATTCTATTCATACTTATAAATAGTTGCTCACAATTTGGTAGAAAACCAGACGATTCTTTAATTAAGTCGTTTGAAAAGTCTGAAAATTTCAATAAAAATGATGAGATTTTTGAGAATCAAGAAAAAGAAATTTATAAAGTTCATGAAGAATCTTTTAGCTTACTTAAGGTCTTTTGGAGAGGTCTATGGAATAAAAATAAAACATCTCCTAATAAAAAACTTCCTGCTATGAAAGTTAGAAGAGAACAGTTAATTAATAAGGGGATTCAGTTCTCATGGCTTGGACATTCATCAGTCTTATTAAATATTAATGATAAGAATATTCTTTTCGACCCGGTACTTTCGATGCATGCATCTCCGGTAAGTTTCGCAGTAAGAAGATTTCAAAAACTTCCTTTTGATGACGTAAAGGATCTACCAGTTATTGATTATATTATAATTTCACATGATCACTATGATCATTTAGATAAAAAAACAGTAGAGAAATTTAAAAATACAAATGCAATGTTCTTAGTTCCTTTAGGAGTTTCCTCTCATTTGATCTATTGGGGGGGGAAAGAATCTAATATATTTGTTTTTGATTGGTGGGATGACTTAGAAATCAATGGTCTGAAGTTTCATTGCACTCCATCTCAACATTTCTCTGGTCGAAGTTTCATTAGTATGAATACAACTTTGTGGTCTTCTTGGGTTGTAGAGAGCGAAAAATTTAAAATTTATTTCAGCGGTGATTCTGGATATAATAAACATTTCAAAGAGATAGCTGAAAAGTTTGGTGATTTTGATCTCGCATTTCTAGAAAATGGTCAATATGATAAATCATGGCCATTAATGCATATGCATCCTGATGAAACTGTTAAGGCCGCTACTGATCTAAGAGCTAAATATATTGTTCCAATTCATTGGGGGGCCTTCACTCTTTCTTTACATAATTGGTATGATCCTCCTGAGAGTTTAATGCAACATGCCTCAAAACAAGCATTTGAAATTTCATTTCCAATTATTGGAGATTTAGTAAATATTAATGAAAGCAAAGAGATAACGAAAACTTTTCAATGGTGGAAAGATTCAAAGTAAAGTGAATTCAATTTTCCCAAAATTTGCATCTGAAATTCCCAGACGCTAGGCATTGCTCTAGAGTTAAGACACCAAACAGGCTCCCTCTTTTGGCTTGTGATAAAAAAGATATCTCATTTGTTGTTAAATCATAGTTCATATTGTGATGAATAATTAATGGTAATCCTGCTTTAAGCATAATATAGTCCATGACCCATCTTGATGTTCTACCATTTCCATCTGCAAAAGGGTGTAAGGCAACAAATTGTTTTTGCATCATGACTGCGAACATATAAGTAGCTTCATCAGATTTGTTAGTATTTAGAAAGTGATTAATTAAACTAATAAGGTGATTAACTGTTGCTTTAACAACACTTGAATGAGGAAAAGATAATATTCCGCAGTTTAAATTTCTCTTTTCTTGTTCTTCATCAGAAATATCCTGACAATAACCTTTTTCCCAATACATATCAGGCTTAACACCATCTGGAGCTAAAAATTTAAAATTTAAAATTGCACTGAGTTCATGATCTTGAAGAGCACTGGAGGAGCTGAAAAATCTTGTGATCGCTTGATGAAAAACACTTGTTCGCAAATATTTCTCAACTTCATCTTCGATAACAGGTGCACCATTTCTCATAAATACAAATATATCCTCTAGTGAAGCGTGATTCCAAGCAATAAGATCATTTATACTCAGGTCTCTATTCTCACTCGCAGCTTTATGAACTAAATTAAAAGTTGTATTTGCCCAATTATTCCAAGTTGTCGGTTTAGGAGAATAAACCTCTTGAATTGGTGTTTTCATTCTAAGTGCAAATTCCCAATCTTTTCTATCAATAAAACGTCTTGCAACTAAGTCATATACTTTATGAGGATCTTTATTGGCCTGAATGTATTTCTCTTGAATTTTATTGTTTCTCTTTTTTATAAAATCAAAATCTAAGTTAAAGTAATCAATTAAAAATAGTTCTTCTGCGTTTTTGAATTTACATCTAAAAGCAAGATCTGAAGGAATTGTTCTTGATAAATCTTTGGATCTTAAATTATGAAATTTTAAATAGTGGTTTGTATTAATACAGTGATCTTTATAAGGAAGAGATGTAAAATCATAATCTCTCATTACGATAAAATTAACACTGTATAATTTCATTAAAGAATCAAACCATGTTTTACAGCTGTCATTTGAATTTATAACTTCTTGGTAACTTGTTAAACCAGAACACTTATTCTCCCTAGAACTTTCAATCATATCTGGATTTTCAATAGGTAATGTGAAATCAAACAGTATTGCTCCTTGATGCACAAACTTAGCTGGTGAATCTTTTTTGAAATGAGTTACATATTCATTTTCATTTATTTGAAAAAAATGTGTTTTAGTTTTTAACTGAGATACTCTTTCTAGCATCGGTAAATCTTTCAATTCAAGACTGAAGACAGAATAACTGACGAGTAAAATAAATATTAATCTCATTACTTTTCCCTTGCTATAAGATTATCAACTTATAGAGGTATTTATAACGTGGTGCAATATCTCTTGAAATATCATGAATTTTTTACATTCAATGAGCTTGAAATGGGAAAAATGATTAGTATTTTTGATAAAACCAATAAGTAAAACCTAGAAGAGTTCCAATATTACTATCTTTTAAGTGAAGTGGAGATTTCTTATTTTTAGCAAGTTTAAAGTTCTCATAAAAAAGACCTCCGAAAAGTGAAATTTTTTCAGACAAGCTAAATATTAAAAAATTAGATAAATTTGCACTAAAAAACCCTCCAGAGGATTTATACATTGGTCTAAATGAGGTTACCTCTGAGTTTGCAACATCATAAAAATGTCCTTGATATCTCCTTGTGGCCCAAGATAGTCTTACTCTATTAAAAAGGGTGAGCTTTGGGGTTAACTTGGTCCAAGAATATATTAGTGGATCAAAAACAAGCCCTTTGTATGAAAACTTTTTAAAGTTCGTCTCTATCGCAAGCCTAAGGTTTAAACTAGCAGAGAGACTGAATTTCTTCTTCTTGCTTCTAGGAATAAAATGATAGATTAGCCCAGGCCCTGCTTCAAAAATAAACTTAGACTCTTTCATACCTCTTCTGATCTTTATATCTTCAGAATCAAAAGGAAGATTAAATCCAAATGAAGTGTTAATTTCAAATTTTTCAGATGAGAAAAACCTTCCTCTCATCCCACCTTCTTCATCAGATCTAATTTTATCTCCTCTATAAATGAATGCCGGAAATGGTAAAACAAGTTTTCTTTTTTCTTTTGATCCTGGATAGTAGGGGAATATTCCGGCACCAACTCCCGCTCCTAGCTCGAAAATAGGTACTTTCTTTTGGTTTAGTCTGTAGACCTGGGCGTATAAACAAGAGGTTGCAATAAAGAAAAATATTAAAGTTGCTTTCATTTGTTAATCTTAGTTGATTATATGATGAAGTAAACACAGAGCTATTTAGTTGCTCATTCAAATTTACTCCTTGTTTGATAATTTCTAAATACAACTGTTGTTATTTGGCCATGAATTGACCTATAGGAGACCAGTTTATAAAATTTATTTTATGAGTACAGGTTTATTAGCTTTATTAGATGATGTAAGTGCACTTGTTAAAGCGGGTGCAGCAAGTTTAGACGATATCCCAGCACAAGTTGCAAAATCAACTGGTAAAGTAGGTGGGATTATTATTGATGATGCAGCGGTAACTCCTAAGTACGTTGTTGGACTTGATTCGAAAAGAGAGTTGAGCATTATTTATAATATTGCAAAGCAATCTATAATCAATAAACTTTTATATCTTGGGCCTGCTACTTTATTACTAGGTTATTTTCTTCCAGCGATCATAAACCCAATTTTAATGATTGGTGGGACTTTTTTATGTATTGAAGGCTTTCATAAGGTTTATGATTATTTTAAGAAAAGTAAAAAAGTAGAGGCAAGTGAAGCACTTAATATTTCTCCTGAAGAATTAGAAAAAATGAGGGTGGGTAGCGCAATCAGAACAGACTTCATTTTATCTGCTGAAATCATGGCAATCACTTATTCAACTTTAGTTGGGCTTGATGTTCTGAATCAAATCATTGTAATGTTTATAGTTGCCATTGGAGTAACGGTTCTAGTCTATGGAACTGTCGGAATAATTGTAAAAATGGATGACGTGGGATTTTACATGATTGATAAATTTAAATCTGGTCCTCTCAATTCTATTGGTAAGTTTATCATTAAATTTATGCCATATTTTCTTAAAGCATTGAGTTTTATTGGTACATTAGCCATGCTATTGGTTGGATTTGAAATCATTATTCACAATATTCATATATTCGAAAAGTTTTACTACTCTCTTCCAAAGTATATTAAGTATCCGGGTATTATAGCTTCTGGTGTAGCCTGGGGTGCAATTTTTGATTTATTGTCTAAGCCGATAATTAACTTTTTTAAGAATAGAAAAAAAGCTAAGAGTTAATTGAATTAGCTAGAGAAACATTTTTTTTAAATATTTGTCTCAATTGCTTTAAGTACTCAAAAGAACTTTCAATCAAGAAATAATTTCTTTGTTCATCACTTAAGAGACCTTTTATTTTATACGCTAAATGAACTTGGAAATACCAAGGTAGAGAAGGTGATAAGTGATGACTTAAATGAAATGGTTGGCCTAAAAACCCTCCACCAATAATAAAGCCAATTAGATTATGGCCTATGTTTCTTGAGCCGTATTTCTTGTTAATCATCAAGTTGTGCTCAGTTGTTTCTCTCAAGCGATCAAGTGAAAAAGCTACCCAGTAGGAAAAAAGATGAAAAATAATTAAAGATGTTACACCCATATAATCTATCATGATGAATATATGAATAGTTATAAAAATGAACCCAATTATATCACTTGTAAGTTTTGAAGCGCTCATTTTATTACTTGCATGAATCTTATAATCACAAAATGGCAAAGCACTTGCTAATGGTATTAGGCTTAAAAGGAATCTTTTAGGAAGAACAAAATGAGTAAATGCTTTGTCTTTACTAGTCCCAAGATGATTGTGATGACTGCTATGAGTGGAAACATAAAAAACGGGATCAGCAAAAAAGACCCTTGGTAAATTAAAAAATATCTTCGATAGTACTTTTTCAATTATCCCATCTCCTAAAATTATTCTTTTATGGGCACCACCTTCATGTAAACAGAAATTAGAGATTGAATAG
>JAHDHG010000146.1 GCA_020631435.1 Bacteriovoracaceae bacterium
CAGAATCATCAAGCATCTCCTTCATCCACTCTGACTTTTTTCGCCACCAATAGCGGGAACTACTTGAATACCCTCATCACATCCACTTTCTGGACAAGGTGCCTGACCATCACTTCCACAAGGACCACATGTATTGCTTTCTAAACATTGGGAACCTTCTTCATTGCAAGCTCCTGCTTCTTCTGAACAACAAATTTGATTATCATCGCCACAAGATTCACATTCACCATTTTCATTAGTTATTGTACCTTCTTGGCATCCACAATTATCACCTTCACAAATACAAGGAGGCTCGCCTTCTCCACCACAACAACTAGGTATTTCAGCAGTCTCGTTACAAAATCCTGTCTCAGTTGAACAGGAATAGGATCCTTCTTCTCCACAACAAGGTTGTCCTAATCCGCCACAAGCAATACAAATATTTCCTGGTAAACAGACAGTTCCTTCTTCACAACTTGTTTCACCTTCGCAGCATGCTTGTCCTGGTCTTCCGCAAAGTTGCTCTGGGTCTTCAATTATAATTTCGGGGCATCCGCTATCTTCACCCGCTGCTGCTCCACAATCGCAGTCATAATCAATCACATCTACAAAAAAGTTACCTGAATTAACTTCTGTTTCTGTTATTGAGTTCCAATCTTCATCATAGCTTTTAGATTCTGGCAGACTACATGAATCTCCACATTCACTAGTGGCCTTAGTCACACTAAAAACATTCCACGTTTTACATTCAATAATATCAGATCTACCTGTGCAATCACAGTCAGTTAAAACATCGGTAGTTGTTTCAGACTCGCAATCGCCATTTGGAATTGTAATCTCTTCTTCTATCCATTGCACAGATCCCTCCGGAGCAATTTCAATTTCAGGATCATTACATTTTGTTCCACATGAATTAGCTTCTCTTTCTATTTCTATTTCTTGAATTTTAGGACATGTTTTTTTTGTTTTATCTTCAGCGTCACATGCACAAATCGTATGGTTATCATCACCATGATTTGCTCCAGGTTTAGCACTTACCTCTATTTCTGTTTCTCCAATTGGTATTTGAAGATCTATGATTTCTACATCTACCCATCTAGTCTTGCAATCAATAATCGGCTCAACTTCATTACAGAAAAAACCAAGAAAGCCGTCTTTTTCTTCAAAACCCATTTCAGAAGTACAGGTATTATTATTGCAAGGACACGGATCTTGTCCTTCGGGACAACTTTCATAAACACAATATTGACAACCATTATCACCGACTTGAATATTAGGACACCCTTCTTCAACTACAGGACAGCTACAGTAAGAACACTCATATCCATTTTCATCGTTCACAATTACAACTGCTGCCTCAGGACATTGCTCTAAAGAAACAGAAGAAAAAGCACCATTCAAATTACACTGAGTGGCTTGAACACATTGAGCACAACCATTAGCATCTATACCATTTGAAAACTCACATTCATCACACGGGCAACCATTATTGGGACCTGCTGTATCCGGGCAATTATCCGATCCATCAGGCACTCCATCTCCATCACTATCTGGCTCTGGTATATCAGGATTAGTTGGATCTGGATCTTCTTCATCTGGAACCCCATCATTATCATCATCTGGGTCTTCTGAGTCTGGAACACCATCGCCATCAGTATCTGGTCCTGGTATATCAGGGTTAAAATCATCAGGATCTGTTTCATCTGGGTAACCATCATTATCATCATCAGGATCTGTCTTATCTGGAATTCCATCCCCATCAAAATCAGGTTGAGATTCTGGAATATTAGGATCATTAGGATCAGTATCTTCACCATCCGGAACACCATCACCATCATCATCATCATCTTCTGAGTCTGGAGTTCCATCACCATCAAAGTCTCCTGCCTTAGGCCTAGAAGCATCGTAAGGAGCAATGTCTGATGCGTTTGGATAACCATCACCATCTATATCTGGATCATCCTTATTTGGAATTCCATCACCATCAAGATCTCCATCTGGTCCATAAATTGAATCATCACATGGATCAAGAGAGTTAACTCCATAAGGATTCTCTGTATCCATTTTGTAACTATGAGTGGCTGGATCATATTTAAAATCAACTGCTACTTCTCCACACGGTCCTCCAGAAGGAGGTCTGATTTTAGCAGTACATTCACCGGTTTCTTTATTATAACTTAAGCCATCAAAACCCTGACAAGCTTTAGATTTAACAGTTAACTCAATATTTAAATTTGCATCAAAACAACTTGTAACTAAGTTTTCATTATTTTTATAAATGTTTAATGCGAACTCTCTTTTAATTAACTTAAGCCCTGCTCCTCTCATTCTTTCAAGCTCTAAGACAAAGAACGCCTTCCTCTCATCTGTTCTTATACTTAACTCTTTAACAAGCAAGGTGTTATTATCATCTAGATACTCACCTTCTTTTAAAACTGGATATCCTTTCTCTTCTCCATATTCATCTTTTCCGTCTGTACTAATTACTGAAAAATCATCGTCTCCAGATTCATCGAAATAAGTTTCATTAGGCTCAAGGGTGAGACCTTTAAAGTAACTCTCACAGACAGGAACTTGTCTTAGATAATTAAAAGATTCATTAAAAACCGATACGGCTTGGGAGTCAGCTTTGAGGGCCGTGGTTTCTTCTGAAATTTCTTTTTGAACGTCATTAAAGAAAAGAACAGACATAGATAAAAGACCAACTGCCATTAATAATTCAATAATGGATAAACCTGAATTACTTATTTTTATTCTCAAAAAGAATCCTCTTATCAAAGTTTGATCTACGCTATAATTATACATAAAAACCATAATTTTAAACTAGAGCTCTTGAAAAAATGAAAAAAAAAGAAATGAGATAAAACTGATAAAATTAGTAGGCAATCTCTTAAGAAATTTAATCTTGAGTTAAATATTCAACAAAAAAACAAAGCAATTTTAATATGTGATAATCTTTTAATGAAAATGAAAAAGTTGAACGAAGCTGGTTTTGGATTAGCACAAGTATTAATCATTATTTCTATGTTATCATCGATAGCTGCTTATCTATTCAAGCAATCAGGAATTGCTACTAAATCAGTAAGAGCATCTTTTTATAAACAAGAGCTTTACACTTACAATGAGAGACTTAAAGATTATTTAACAAACATAGATGTCTGCACTGAAGCATTTAATGGATTTTCAATAGGTAATGAATATAATGAATTAAATTCAAGTAAATTTGGAAAAATTTTCAAAAAAGATGATCTTGTTGGATCTAACAAGGCATTTAAAGTTAACAATATTAAAATTACTAATGAAAACACTGGATTTATTAAACTTGTTTACAGTCTAGAGATTGATGAAAAATTTAAAAACACTGTTTTTCTTCCAGGAGAAATAAAGAATGAAATTCATTTATTTGCAAACATTATTGAAGGTGGAATTGTAAAAGATTGTTACTATGATCCCTATGATGATGATTATTATGACAATATTCCCAATGGTGTCATTTCCCAAAGCATAAGAAAATTATGTACTTCTGGAAAGTTAGGAAAAAATCAATTTGGAGCAAATCTCGATTTAACAACGATGGATTGTCATGTTGTGGGAATAGATCCCAAAAGAGAAGTGAAGTGTCCAAAGGGTTATGCAATTATAAAGTTTGAACAAAATACAAACTCTGATGGCAAAATTGAATTAGTACCTGTATGCGGAGTTAATCCAAACGACATTACGAAACAAACTTGCCCAGGAGATCAAGTTGTTTCAGGAGTAGGAATCAATCCAAATGGAACATTAAATTGTGAACCAATAAAATCCGGAAATGTAGGTGCTGCAGTAGGTGCGAGTAGTAAAAATCCAAGTGAAGAAGGTAAGGAAGATTGTGTTATAGATTTCCAAACTGGTAAATCAGGTCCAACGTCTGGATTAAAAGGTTGTGAATCATGAAAATCAGAAATGATGGTCTAAGCTTAATCGAAGTTGCAATTGCCATGGGTATAGTTGGGATACTAACCATCATCTCTATGAGAATTATGACTCAAGTTTCCACAGTCAGTAAAAATATTGAAAGCACTATCGAAATAGATGCTTTTGTTGGTAGAGTATCTACTGCACTGTTAGAAAATGATCATTGTACAAAAAATTTTAAAAACCTCCAATCAGTTGATGGAAAAGTTCCTCTTGAAAATATATATCAATACATTAAAGAGAAATCGAACTTACTTATAAAAAAAGGATCTGAGAGTAAAGAAATATCTCCTGAGCGACCATTTTCAAAAGATTATTTTGTTAAAGATTTATACCTTGAAAGAAAAGAAGATACTAATAAGACTTCCCTTAATTTAATTTTTGAAAAAGATAAAGGTATAGGAATTAAAAATCTTGTTAGAAAAATTAATCTCTATGTAAATTTTGATTCAAATAATATCATTACAGGATGCTACTCTGATCTAATGAATTTAAGAGATAAAGTAATTAGTGATACGTGTAGTGAAATAAAAGGTGAAGGTTCTAGCTCTGGAAGCCTATTAAATGAAAATGGAGAATGCCTTCAAGAAGCCTATGATACCAATTCTGATTATGATAATGATGGCATAGCTGATATTGATGATGAGGATGATGACAATGATGGAATCCCAGATAATCAAGATCCAAATCCTTACAAGAAAGATTATCTATCAGATCAAAATACCACTGCTCAAAATGGATCAGACTCAAAGCCACAAAATGACCCAAATTATAATAACGTATGCTTTCAACAAGGATTTAAAGTTGTTAACAACATACGTGTTCCTAACCTTGTTTGTCCTAATATAGGAAACTTTCTTGAAAATTCTTCTCAATCGGAAAATGAAAGTGATGACGAAGAGGATGATAAAAAAATAAAAATTGTTAAAGGTTTTAATTTTTCTGATGGTAAGATCACTGCATCTACTTACGAGGACATTTCTGCAAAATCTTTAAATAAAAATATTTTCAATCATAAAAACAAAGCTGATTGTTCAAAAAACTTTAAAGAAAACGGCCCAGAATTCTCGATGGGTACGGATGAAAATGGAAGGGCATTAGCTGATACTGAGGTTGTCGATGAAAATGGTGAGCCTTACCCTCTAGATGCAAATGGAAATCCTATTATTCCTGAAGGAGAAGAAGGAACAGAACAAAACGTAGAAGCTTACGGCTCAACAAGAGATGGGGTAATCTTAAAAGCTCCAAGTGTCAATGGTGGCTTAAGTCTAGGTTGTCGTTAATTACCTATGACTTCAATCTTTTGATTAATATCATGAAATGTTTTTATATGATCTATTGAATCAATAACCCAAGTTTCACCACTTGGAATTAAAGTTGCTATTTTTTTTGTATCAGTATCAGTATCTTTTGTTTTGCCTTCATAACTTGCATAAGAAATATAATAAGTAATTTTACAATTTACTTCCGAACAATTCTTGGAAATAAATTTAAATCTCTTCTTTTTTATATAATCTAAATCATCGTATTTGGTATCTCTTATGCTTTGTTGTGACTCAAAGTAATTATCACTCACGTAATCTTTTAAACTTTCTACTTTTTTTCCTTTAAACCGGCCTTCAACATATTTTTTTAAAACTCCCTCTGGGGTCTTAATGTTTTGATCAACACAAGAGAATAAAAATAATAATGCGAATATGACTTTCATAAATTTTCCTTAAGAGTTTCATCTTTAATTGTAGCGCCAAAGTAGAAAAATCTAAATAGAGATAAGATTAAATTGGTCATTTTTTTCTAGATATTCTCTTAATTTAGAATCAGATGTAATTAATCGAGTTAAGCAATCATAGTACCTATCAATTGTTCCGAAATCCCAATATTCGCTAATCTCAGAGTAAAAAACTCCGACTTTCTCAGACTTGTAATCACAAACACTCTCAAAAAAATTACTAAATCCTTCTTTCTTCTTTAATCCTTTTAAATTAATTAATGATAATCCTGAATAAGTATAAAAATCTTCAGATTCACTTTTCTCTATGCTTGTGAGTAAATTATTTTCAACCACGCATGAGTTATATTTTTTATTTTTAGTTCTAATTAAATTTAAAACAGCTCTTTTGTCATTTAGTAATTCAATTAAAGATTTAAGAATTAAATTATTGAAAATTATCACATCTGAATTACAAATTAATAGATTCCCCTCATATCCATATTTATTT
>JAHDHG010000147.1 GCA_020631435.1 Bacteriovoracaceae bacterium
GTTCACTGTGGTTATGAATTGTAGTGGGTTGCCCCTGTTAATCGGGAAGAGCCGAGGCTACAAATTTAAGAGCTTTTGAAGTAACAAGTGATTTTAATTATCAATGGAAAAATAGAGTCATTAAATGTCCTGTCCGTAAATATAAAGAGCAATTAATGAGTATAATTAAAAATAAAGATTTATCTGAGGAATTAAAGTTAGTAGTTATTCCTTCTAAGAAAATTTTTAAATGTCAGCTGATAGGTTTAGATGGTGATACTAAACTCTATTCAAAATCGATTTTTAGTTTAAAAGAATTAAAAGGAGTAGTAAATCAAATGCCGATGAGGAAAAAAGAGTTAGAAAGAAGAGTAAATCAGTCTGGCAGCGGCAAGCAATAAACTTACTTTAAAAATGATCACAAATAAACTTTTATTAATTTTTTTAAGTACAGCAATTCCAATAAAATTTCCTAATAAAGCACCAATAACTAGAAATAGGGTTTCCCATTTATAATCCATATAGTTAAAACCTAGGGCCAAAAATGAAGGGATTTTTACTAAATGTACTATCATCTGAAAGGTCGATTTAGTTGCGACTAATTCTTCCTTATTAATATCATCTCTTAAAAAAAATGGTGCTAAAAATGGCCCTACAGATCCTATTAAAATTCCTAGGGCAGAAGCTAAAATTCCTAAGATGCTAAATTGCCACTCTCTTAATTTAAATTGAGGCATCTTTTTAGGTTTAAAAACGACAAATAAGATTAAACCAGCAATTAAGAGCTTTAAAGTTCTTTCAGAGATGTTTTGTTTTAGTAATAAAGTTCCAAGATAGGCACCAAGGGGAGTTCCTATTAAAAACCAAAGAGTCATTTTTTTCTTAATAAAACCTCTGAGCATCCAAGATCTACTAATGTTTGCACTCAGTTGAACTATTCCATGAATAGGAACCAATGTTCTGATAGGGAACATTGTTGTTAAAATCCCTAATAATATTGCGCCTCCACCCATACCTGAAATTGATGAGATAAAACCTGTAAAAAGTGTAGGTAAGATAAATAGTAGGTGTGTGAGGTTCATGACAATAAAATTTTTTTAACTCCGATATTTTAAGGAAATTTTCTCTCTCTTATATATTACTTAAGCTTTGATAAAATAGAAATAATGAAAGTAAGTACTTTGCAAAGATATTTAGAGCTTATTCTTGAAAAACTTCAAAGGTGGGCCGAAGCTGCTGTAAAGATGCTTCCTAATATTTTAGCTGCTTTAGTAGTATTCTTTGCATTTTATTATCTTGGTAAGTTTGTTAGAAACACTTTTAAAAGAATCACTAATAAATTTCCTAATCAAAATAAAACTGTTAACTCAATTATTGGGACTGCAATTTTTATCTTTATTGCAGGTATTGGATTATTTTCTGCACTTGAAATTTTAAAGCTTGATAAGGCCGTAACTTCACTTTTAGCAGGTGCTGGGGTGATTGGTCTTGCTCTAGGTTTTGCTTTTCAAGAGATTGCTTCCAATTTTATGGCCGGAACAATGATTGCTTTTGAAAGGCCTTATAGAATTGGTGATATTATTGAAATTAATGGTCATACCGGAATAGTAAGAGAAATTACTTTGAGAACGACAAACATTGAAACCTATCAAGGTTTAGAAGTGATTGTTCCGAATAAGCAAATGTTTACTAATACGATGATCAATTACACCTCTACTCCTAGAAGGCGAATTGATTTAGAAATCGGTGTTTCATATTCTACAGATCTTGATTCTGTAAAAGATGTTATCAAAGACGCATTAGAAAATTTATATGGAAGGATTCAATCTGAGCCGGTAGAAGTTTTTTATAATAAATTTGACTCTTACTCTGTAAATCTTAAAGCGCAAGTATGGGTAAAGTATCCAGGAAATAAAGGTTATTTTAAAGCTTATGATGAAGCAATTTGTTCAATCAAAAAAGCATTTTTAGAGCAAAAAGTAGAAATACCATTTCCAGTTCAGACTATAGAAATTATTAATAGACCCAAGGTTTAAGCGTTACTCTGGTTTCTTTCATTCTAGATATCTTCATACTGAAGCCAATGTTTATATCCTATAGTCAGTCCCACTGCTGATAAGATATGCCATGCACTATGGCCTTGAAAAAAATGATTATGTGGATCACACATTATCCTCGTGATATCAAGAATTGAAAAAATTTCTGCAAAGCAAATGATTAATAAACAAATTTTAAGCCAATAATAACTTTGGGCTGGATTTCTTTTGTATGCCAAAAATTCACCCAAAATAATCAGTATTATAGATAAGACTATTAAAAGTTGAAATGGAAGATGATTAATAAACATAAAATGGGAAGCAGAAATATTTAAAAGAACTAATAAAATATAAAATCGATATGTACTTTTTTTTGAAATAATATTGGCCCTAAGAAAACTTAATGTAACAAGCCAGTACGCAAAAATAAACATTCCAAGGAAATCTAAGATTTGAGAGAAATAATTATTAGACATATGAAAAGCAAAAGATAAAGCTCCCATGAGAAACATAGCAATTGATGTGAATTTATGTTTAGGATTTAAATTTTTTGACCAATTGTAAATTATTATTGCACCTATGAAATAAGCAATATTACTAAAAGAATTAAGTGGCTCACTAAAAAAAGAGCACACAGTCGCTTCGCACCATTTTAGGTTTGGTGCTCCATATTTTTCAGCAGCTTCATACCAAAAACAACTAGGCTGATGTGGGTTAATTAAGAATTTTTTCATTTAATTCCTGCATTACTGAAATGTATACCCAAAATAGACTCTAAAATTCAAGGATTATTTTGGGGCAATCATTTATAATGTGTATTTAAACCTGCCAATATTGATTTGAGGTCAGATACTCGGATTAGTTTATCATAAAGCTTCTTTTATTTGTCTATATAAATTAAGATTAAAAAGTAATGAAAATGAAAATCGAAATTCCTAAATTGAAATTTAATTGGAATTTTCTATTAAGTGTTTATAGAGGAATTATTACTTTTTTGGTATTGTGTATTCTTGCTTTTGTTACTTGTTTATTATCTCTCATTTCATTTGGTCGCTTGAGAAAGTTTAATAATAGATATATTGCTTCCTGGTTTAGTAGGATATTACTTTTTTTACTTGGGGTGAGTGTTGATTTTCCTTCCAGAGATGAATACCCAAATAAGAAAGTTCTTTATATTTTTAATCATAATTCTAACTTTGATCCTTTCTTGCTATTCGCTTTAGGGCTCCCTGGTTGCGAATTTATTGCTTCTGTAAATACTAATGATTTTTTACCCTTAAGATTTGCTAACTTAGGCCTTGGAACTCATTGTATTCCTCTTCAAATTAACCACGAAGAAAGAACGAATTTTTTTCAAAAGTTAACCAAACGTTTTAAAGAAAAAGATATCTGCTTGATTGGTTCTCCAGAGGGTAATCATAATTATATTCATGGTATTTCAAAGTTTAATAAAGGTCTTTTTCATATGGCCTTGGAGACAAATGTAGATATTTGTCCAATTTTCATAGGCATAAAAAAAGAAAACAATCCTTTTAAGAGTATAGATTACAAAGCTGGACATTTAAAGGTTGAGATTTTGCCACTTGTTTCTACTGAAAATTGGAATCTTATTGATTTAAATCTTAGAGTCGAAGAAGTGAGAGAAATATATATGAATCACTTTGAAAAAGTGAATCATTGAATCTATGATCTTTGTCTATCTTTTAAATAAACTAATAAATATTTCTTGAACATGATCTTGAGAGTCATCTTGGTATTCATCTAGAATTTGAAAAATAGCCTCTCTTATTTTATTTCTCATTTCTCTTTGCTTGCATCGATCAATTGATAAAGCAGCATAATAGTAAAAATCATTATTATTTTTATTGGAGTTCTCTTTAATAATGGGTATTTCTTTACATAAATTTCTTACTAATAAGTTTATGGTCTGTTCATTTGAAAAGTTTTCATTATCTATCTTATCAAGATTGGCTTGAAATAAATTGTCCTTATAACTAATGAGTTTAGTTTTCATAAGATCTTTAAGATGTTTAGTAATAATTTTTTCATTAGTATTTAGCAACAGTGATATTTCTTCTAAACTCTTAGGATTAGAACCGAGAATAGCAAATATTCTATAAACTAGAGTTTTAGTTGAATAAAGATCATCTATTTTCTCATTTGAATTATTAAAAAAGTTCTTGATTTGATCTATTTTTAACTTTCTCTCTTCGATCGAGCATTTGTCATTGCTTAAATTAGGAAATTCTAAATAGACTAAATTTTTAAAGTAATTCTTTAGATTTCTATCGATATTTAAATGAGTGAGAATTTTATGTAAAGACTCTGTAGAAAGACCTTTTTTCCCTTCTACGATCTCTCGAATAGTACTTCTAGATTTGAAACCACATTTTCTAGTAAAGTCTGAATAGTTAATTTTATTTTGATATTGAAGTAAAAGGGCCTTTTTTAAAAAGGCCCTGAATTCTTTAATCTTGTATAATTCCGAATTATCTTCCAGATCCAGCACCCATTCTTGGTTGAGGAGTGATGACACCAAAGTATCTTACTCCTACAAAGATTTCTTTATACATTGAACCTTCTGGAAATAATAATTCTAAAGCTTCAGTTGCCTCTAGAGTTTCAGTATTTATTTCAAGGCAAAGTTCCCACTTTTGATTTCTATCTACATGAGCACTTCCATCTGAGGCGCATGCAGCTATAGCGATACCATTTACTCCTTCCATAGAAAGAACAAATGTTTGAATCTCTTGTAGTGCGGCTCTAACATCTTCAATATTATTTAGAGGATCAGTGTTGTTAGAATTTGCAAAACTAAATGTAGCTAAAAAAGTTGTAAGTAATAATAATTTTTTCATTTCTTTCTCCTTATCCGTTATTGGAATTTAAAGCTACATTAGCTACTCAAAGAATTATCATCAACGTATCTAATCTCTTTGTGTACGCTGAGCGCACATAAACAAAATACACTTATCAGTTTTAATTTAAAATTACTATTACAAGATTTAAGTATTTGAAATTATTAACTGGTGTAGATCATACTACATATCCTTGACGCTGTGCACTGTTTATTGATCGGTATGGAGTGGAATCTATTGTTCGTATTGAAAAACAAACACAATTGCCGAACCAAAATAGTTTCCTAGAGTACTTTGTAAGAATTAAATAGTGTCCGATCTAATTTCAATTGTTCAAAATTTAAATATATCAAAAGATCCAAGGATGGTTCATGAGCAAATCCCAAGCAACTCTATTTTGTACTTTTATTCTTTTAATTATCAAAAATAATCAATTTCTATTCTTAAAGTTTTAGCTCAATTTATAAAGTTCAACCTAAATAATTTATCAGGAGGATAAATGAATTTATTAATCAAAATTTTATTATTTTCTTCACTTTCAGTTTTTTCACAAACTTTTGTGAAAGAAAAAGGGCAATTTATCACTACTACTTATCAAGTTGAAAAAAGCCCTTTGGATTTCAAATTTGATCTTATCTATTATATCCCTCAAGGTCTTGAAGATACGAAAAATGCTAAGACTATAGTTTTTCTTCATGGAGGCGGGGGAAGCACAACAACAAGACAAGGATCAATCTCTGCTATCAATCTCTATACTTCTAGTTTTAAAAAGATTGCTGATGAACTAAATGCAGTTTTAGTTTTTCCTTCAGGTTCTGGTTTGAATTGGGGAGGTTTCATGTTGGATATGCTTAAACAAGTGAACATTCTTTTAAAACAAGAGCTTGAAGTTGATCCTAATAATATTGCTCTAGTTGGACATTCCATGGGTGCAATGGGAATAACGAGAAGTGCAATGTGGCTAGCTGATCAATATGCATTTATAGTTCCAATCGCAGGTGGAATGAAAGAAAATTATGCTATTGAAAGAAATTTAAATACTTTATTTGACGTCCCTTATGTACATATTCAGGGTAAGCGAGATCATTTTGCTGATTTTCTTAAATTATCACTTGCTCAAAAAGATAAAATGGAAAAGTTAGAGAAAAAGTATAATCAAAAGTCTAAATTTCAACTCATCATTCACGATGGTAATCACAATCATCCTCAGGAGTTAACTGAAAAAACTTTGATTCAATTATTTAATATTAAAAAAA
>JAHDHG010000007.1 GCA_020631435.1 Bacteriovoracaceae bacterium
ATTTTGATAAGAATCAATATTTGTTAATTGATCAAAAGCTCTAATAAATCCCTCACTGGTTCCAAGAATTGTTTCAATTTGCTTTGTTCTTGAAAAGTCTACATCTATGACTGGATATCTTAATCCAGCATCATCTCTAAATTGCAATGCTCCAGTTCTGGTGATTTCTACTGACCCAATCCTAGGGGTAAGTTTGTTTTTAAATTCAGCAGAGCAATCAAGAATGATATCAAAGTTATCTTGAATTTCACCATGATCTATCTCAACATTTATTCCTGCTTCTCTTATAATATTAGCAGCATCTTCATCTACTGGAAGAAAGCTTAAATTCGTAACTGTAATGTCTGCTCCTGACCTAGAGAGTACCTCAATTTTTTTAGCAGTTTCCATTGTAAGGGGGGTATTATTTAATATTTTGATCCCTTTTAGAGGTTCATTTTTAGAATAATATTCAATCTGTTGATTTAAGAAATAATTATCATTTGGTTCGTAAACATCATTAAGTTTTTTAAAAGAGGCAAAATTATAATTCATAGATTATATTATAGATAAGTGAAGAAAATTAAACAATTTACTATTTTTATATTTACTTACTTTTTAATAACTTCTTTAAATGCTCAAAAAAAAGATGATCTAATTTATAAATATTCAAAAAATAGAGTGAAAAAAGGAGTTAATTTAATTAAGAGTGAAAATCTTGAGATTAAAAAAATACCTAAAGCTATCCCCAAAAAAAATGATCAAAAAAATGAGATTGTATTAAACAAAAAAAAGGAAGAAGATATAGTTTTTTTTGATTATACGAAGAAAGAAAGCGAAAATTCTTCAGAAATTGACTCTATCATTGAAGAGCTTAAATCAAAAAAGAAGAAAGAGGCTAAGATAAATGCTTTTGTAAATATTAAATCAAGTCTTTTCTTTTTTGATAAGAGGAAATCTAAAGTTTTTGATAATTATTTCATTGAAAATTTTGAAAATTCAGAAACATATAATTCTGCCAAGGGTAAAGTGGAGATTCCGTATACCTTAAACTCTGATAATTCATATAAAAATTTAGTAATAAAGTCATTAGATACTGTTCCCGTCATAGTAAATGTTAAGATTAAAAAGAAAACTAAATTGAATTACTCAATTCCAGTATTTGACTCTGTGAGTTTCAAAGATTATTTACCTGAAGATATTAACTATAATTATGGTTTTTTGCTTTTAGAATTAGAAAAGTTTAAACCACAAAAAATAAGCTCTAAAAGTTCTACTGCTTGTAAATATTATTTCGATCATTCATTTAGGGAACAAAAAAATATAAAAGATGCAAAGTTTGTTCTTTTATGTTTTGAGAATGGCATGAGAGAGATTAATTTTTTTGATAAACTTAACAAATTTAAAATACGTAGTTTTATTCAAGAAGGGCATGTAAGATATGAAAAGATCTCTTTAAAAAAATCAAATAATATAATCATTATGAATTATGAAAATGGACAACCGTTAGATGTTGAAGAAGAGAATTTCAGATATTTTCTAGACTTTTCAAAACCGATAAAAAAAAGCATTAATGCTTATATGTTTGAAAGGGTTCTTGTTAATAAACATAAGAAGCCAGCATACCTAATGAATCTTGGTGGTAAGAAGTTAATGGTCATTGGAAAAAAAAAATATATGTCAAAAATACACCTTACTGATGAAAATAAAATTAAAAAGATATTCAAAAGAATTGATGCTAAGTGGAATAATAAAAGTTGCCTTATTGAGTTAAATGCTAAGAATGACTTAAAGTTTATTGAGTATGGAATTCTTGGAAAAGCTACGAGAAGTAAAGATGATTGGGATATTACAGAACTAGCAGCTGACTTTATAGTTCAAAATAAATATAATATTGGGGATAATCTAGAAAGAGGCAGTTTAAGATTTTATTATTATTTTGAAGGAATAGGTCAAATTAATCTTACTTTAAACTATAAAGATAATTCTCAAGATTTCTTATCTTATAATTGTATGAATGAGTATATTTCAGAAAAGATATAATGGTTAATAAAGATCTATTTTGATAAAATTCCACAGATGAGTAAATCTAAAATTAAAAATTTGGAAAAGGAAATATTAAAGCATAAAGAGCTTTATTATAAGGGTTTTCCAGAGATATCTGACCAGGAATATGACGAGTTGGAGAATGATCTACGCTTATTAGACCCAAGCAATAGAGTCCTTCAAATTGTAGGTGTAAAAGTTATATCTAATAAAAAAATCAAACATGATTCACCGATGCTCTCTCTTGATAAATGTTACGAGATAAAAGATTTACTTAAATGGAAAAAAGAATTTGATTTAATTAGTACCTTAAAGATTGATGGATCGAGCTGTTCTCTTTTATATAAAGATGGAAAATTTGAGTTAGCAAAAACTAGGGGTGATGGGTCTTTTGGAGAGGATATTAGTAATAAAACTATTTATATAAATAATATACCCAGAAATATTAATGAAAAATCAAAAATAGAAATCAGAGGTGAGATTTATTGTACTGAAGATAATTTTATTAAATTAAAAAAAGAAATGAAAGAAGTTGGGCTTCCTGAACCAAGTTCTAAAAGAAACATAGTTGCTGGTATTCTTGGAAGAAAAGAATATATTTATCTCGCAAAATATTTATCTTTTTGTGCTTTTGAGTTGGTATCTACTTTAGATATGAACCTTGAAGAAGAAAAATTATATTTTTTAAAAAAAGAAAAGTTTGATATTCCTGATTATTTTAAGATTAAAAGTCATCAAGAGGTAGAACAAGAAATTAAAAGATTGGAAGATTTTTTAGAAAATGGAGATTATTTAGTCGATGGCCTTGTTTTTACCATTAATAACTTAGATGTTCATGAAGAGCTCGGTAGCACAAATCATCACCCAAAATATAAGATGGCATTTAAGCTTGCTGGAGAAAAAAAACAATCTGTAATTAAATCAATAGAGTGGAATGTGAGTCGTAATGGTGTTTTAACTCCTGTTGCCAATATTGAACCAGTTGATCTTAGTGGAGCTATGATTTCAAATGTAACATTACATAATCTGGGGATAGTTCAAAAAAATAATCTTAAAGAAGGTGACCAAATTGAGATTATTAGATCAGGCGAAGTGATTCCCAAATATTTAAAAACGATAAAAGAATCTAAGAAAAGATTTAGTATACCCAAAAAGTGTCCTTCTTGTGATGAGAAAGTAAATATCGATGATATAAGGCTTAAGTGCATAAATGAAAAGTGTCCAGATAAAGTAGTTGAAGAAATAAATCATTATATAAAAATATGTAATATTGAAGATCTATCAGATAAGAGGATTAGAGAAATGATTTCTAAAAAAATAGTTTCTTCTATTCCCGATTTGTATGATCTAAACATTGAGAAATTACTAACTTTGGATAAAACAAAAGAAAAGCTAGCTAACAAGCTTTTTAACAATATCCAGGAAGCAAAGAAAATTAAGCTTTCTAAATTTTTATCTGCAGTTGGAATAGATGGTGTTGCGGAAAACTCAGCTCAAAAAATTATAGATTCTGGATTTAATACTATTGATAAATTTAGGAAATTGAAAATAGATGATATAATAGAGATTGACGGGTTTGCCGAAAAGTCAGCAGAGAAAATTGTCGAATCACTCAGGATAAAATCTGAAGTTATAGATCAAATCTTAAATAAGGGTATTAGCTTTACTAGAGGAGAAGAGATTGTTGATAACTTAAATGGAAAATCTTTCTGTATCACAGGAAAACTATCGAGAGGCCGTTCCGAAATTGAAAAAGATATAAAGAAAAATGGTGGAAAGGTTACTTCATCAGTATCAAAGAACTTAAATTATTTAATATGTAATGAGGAAAGTTCTAATTCAAGTAAATATGTTAAAGCAGAGAAATTGAATATTTCAATTATCACTGAGCTTGAATTGATGGAGTTGATAAATGGAGAAAATTCAGCATGAGTGTCAGTCTTGTGGATATGTTGTACCTAAATGGCTAGGACATTGTTCCAAGTGTAATTCGTGGAATTCATTTCTCGAAATCAAAGAAGTCTTAAAAAAGAAAAAATTAAAGAATACAAAATATAAAAAATTACCAGATGTTGTTTCTGCTGATAATTTAAAGATAAAAACGAATATAAAAGAATTGGATAGAGTTCTCGGAGATGGATTAACTCTAGGTTCATTGATTTTGATAGGTGGATCTCCTGGAGTAGGAAAATCTACCCTTTTATTAAATATGGCCTATGAAATTTCAAAATCATTTCATGAGAAGAAAATCTTTTACGTCAGTGGAGAAGAGAGTGAATCTCAAGTGAGCCAGAGGTCAAAAAGATTAGATATAAATTCTGAAAACATTTATTTTCTAAATGAAACATCACTTGAAGAAATAAAGATATCAGCAGATAAGTTAAAGCCAAGCATCTTAATTATAGATTCAATACAAACGACTTACTCTGAGGATTTAAATAGTTCTCCAGGGAATATTTCTCAGATTAGACTCGTCACAAATGAGATAATGAATTATTGCAAAAAAAAGAGAATAACTACCTTTATAGTTGGACATATTACGAAAGATGGATCTTTGTCAGGTCCAAAAGTATTGGAGCATATGGTTGATACTGTTTTATACTTCGAAGGAGATAAAGAAAATGACCTTAGAATACTAAGGTGTATTAAAAATAGGTTTGGATCAACTGATGAAATAGGACTTTTTGAAATGACTCAAAAAGGAATAAAATCTTTAAATGACCCATCAGAAATGTTTATTGATGCAAATTTAAAAAAAAGCTTCGGAAGGTCTACAGCAGCTATTCTTGAAGGATCAAGAGTTATATTTATTGAATCTCAAGCTTTAGTAAATGAAAATAAGTTCTCAAATGGTAGAAGAACCACACAGGGGTTTGACTCTAATAGGTTGTCGATGTTGGTTGCAATAATTGAAAAATATTTCAATATATCACTTTCATTTTTTGATATTTTTGTAAATATTGTTGGAGGTATTAAGATAGCTAAAAAGGAGCTTGATTTAAGTATTATTGTTTCAATTTTAAGCTCTTACTTTAAAACCCCAATAGATCCACATTGCTTATTCATGGGTGAAGTTGGCCTAACAGGTGAAATAAGAAAGCTTCATAAAATGGAAAAAAGAATTAAAGAAATTGAAGCCTATAACTATTCAACCTTAGTGACCGGAAACTATAATTTAACTTTTGAATCTAAAAAAATAGTAATTCAAAAAATAAACTTAGTTTCCGAACTAAACAATTTTTTTCCTAAATTCTTGGAGAGCTAATTTCTCTCTCTTGTTTTTCAGGAAATGTTTCTTCAAATTTTTTAAATTCAGCTGAATGATCTCTTGTTTTCACGAGCGAGCAGCTAAAAGTTGTCAGTAGAAAAAGTAAAAAAAGAATTGCTTTTACCATGATATCCCCCCTTGGGTGAGTGACTATCTCTTTTAGAATATCACTCCCTTTTATTTAATATCGGTAGGGGCATTTTTTTCTAAACAGAAAATTTGTAATTATCTGATGATACTTGTATGAATTTTAAATTTGGCATATAGATTTGATCAGAAATTTTATCTCCGATCATGATTGAATTGTTTATATCTATTTGATATTTAAGGATTGATTTGTTGATTAAACCAGGTTGGGGTTTTCTATAAATGCTAGGAAAATTATACGGCTGCAGTGCTTCTAAATGATAGGGGCAATAATAACAATCTAAAAAGGTTATCCCTTTTTTTCGATAATATTTATTTAATTCAATCATTCCATTATTAAATTCTTCTTCTGTATAAAGACCTCTTCCAATGCCAGATTGATTCGTAATGATTATAAATTCATAACCTTTGTCCTTGGCATTTATCAGTGAAGGTAAAATATTTTCAATATATGAAAAGTTTTTATATGGGTAATTTGTATCTTTAACTAAGACACCATCCCTATCTAGAAAAACTATTTTTTTTAGATTTTTTGAATTCTCTATTGGAAATCCAAAATAATCCTTAGGGTCTAAAGTGTTACTTTGGTTAGTTTTTATTAAACCGGAGAATGATAAACCATCATGTGTATTAGGCTTTAAGCTAAAGTTTTTATCTAGTAAATATTTTTCAGCATTGCTTTCTATTAGTGACAAAGAGCAGGAATTTATAGGTGAATTTTCAAGAAAGTAATTAATTGAATCTTCATTAAGATAATCGTCTTTTATAAAAAGAAATTCATTACTTTTAAATTTATAAGTGATTTTTTTTCTATCTATAGAAACATTGTTACTTATAAAAATATTTTCTTTTGAAGTTTCTTCCATTGATCCTTTTTTATTTTTAAATATTCTGTTTGCTCTTCTTTGAATTCTTGATCAAGCTCCCAAAAATTTTTAACTTCATTAATAGATATTTTGCCTAATCCTATCAAAGATCCAAGAATTGAACCAAAAGCAGTTGTTTCTATGTTTTGTGGTCTTTTTATATTGGAATTTAAGATTGATGATTGAATTCTCATCAGATAATCATTTTTAGATGCGCCACCATCAACATTAATAGAGTGAATTTTTTTATTAAAATCAGATTCAAATGCATGAATTAAATCCATGATTGAAAATGCAACTCCCTCTAATGTTACTTTTGAAATATCTGAAATATTTGTACTTCTTGTTAATCCTAAAATACTTCCTTTGGCTTCTGGTTTCCAAAATGGACTTCCTAAGCCTGTAAGGTATGGAAAGAAAATTAAATCTTTAGTGTTTTCATCTAAGCTGTTTAAAGTTAGATTTTCAATTTCTTCAGATTTTTTAAAAAATTTTAAGTTATCTCTTAAAAATTGAACGGCAGCACCTGCAATAAAAGAGCTACCTTCTAGGGCATAATTTGTATCTTCCTTATTTTTATATGCAACGGTAGAAAGTAATCCAGCATTAGAATGAAAGATATTTGTTCCAGTATTTAATAATGCAAAAGCCCCTGTACCATAAGTGCATTTTATATCACCTTCTTTAATGCAAGCTTGACCAAATAAAGCAGATTGTTGATCACCAAAAAGACAAGTAATTGGGATTCCGTCGGGTAAAAAATTTAAGTTTTCTGTTAACCCGAAATGATCGAAAGTGTTTTTTATTTCTGGTAAATTTTCTTTTGATATTGAAAGAAAATCCAATGCCTCACCTGACCACTGTGAAGTTTCTAGATTCATTAACAATGTTCTTGAAGCATTTGTAGGCTCAGTAAAAAATGACTTGTGATTAGTTAGTTTGAATAAAAGATAGGTATCTATAGTTCCAAAGCATAAGTTATTTTTATCTTTTTCTTTTTGCACTTTTTTAGAATTTTCTAAAAACCATTTTATTTTTGTTCCACTGAAATATGGATCTAAAGGAAGACCATTTGTTTTCTTAAGATTATATTGAGATGAATTCTCTTTACACCAGCTAATGGTTCTTTTGTCTTGCCAGACAATGGCCCTTTCAATGGGATTTCCTTGTTTTGTGAAGGCGCAAGTAGTTTCTCTTTGATTAGTAATACCTATTGAAATAATTTTTTTTGGATTAATTTTCAATTCATTAATTAATTCTTTTGTACAATTCTCAACAGTATCCCAGATTTCGTCTAAATCATGTTCTACCCAAGATGTTTTTGGATAATATTGCTTAAATTCTTGATTCTTGCTTCCAATAATTTTCTTTGATGAGTAATCAAAAAACATTATGGTAGTACCTGTTGTTCCTTGATCTATAGATAGAACTATTTCTTGATTCATTAAAAAATTATGATGAACTTATTTTATTATTTCAACTTTAGATTTTGATCGGTTACCACATTTGCAACCTGAGCCCAAATTTGTCTAATTTGTTTATGTACCAGAGTGTGAAATGAAATAGAAATTAAAGAAATCACGAATAATAACATGATATATTCAAGTATAGCTTGACCTTTTTTGTTAAGAATTTGTGATTTCTTTAATTTTTGTAAAACTTTTCCAAGCTTCATACGATAATTATAATAAGGATAAGGACTTAGTATGATGAATAGTAAAAAATTGCCATTAATTACTGGATTAGGAATATTTATTCTTACATTAGTACTATTTAAGCTCGTTTTTAGTGGTCCTTCCTTAAGAGCGAAACCTTTTGTGCTCGATTCCACTCAAAAGGCACATTATGAAAATATCTTCATTAAAGACAAGTATAATTTTCGAGATGGAGAAAAAGTAGACTTCTTAAAGTTTAATGAGGAAATTGTGATTTTAAATTTTTGGGCCAGTTGGTGTGTCCCATGTGTAAAAAAGTTTAAAGACATTAGAAAGCTTCAAAATAAATTTGAAAATAAAATTAAAGTTGTAGGTGTTAATTCTGGAGAGAACTTATCAGATAAAGAGTATAAGTCTTTTAAGCAAAAGCATAAATTGAAATTTAAATCAATTAAAGATGCTGAAAATAACATTCTATCAAAGTTTCATTTATCTTTTCTTCCTGCAGTGGTTATTTATCACAAGGGAAAGGTAATTCATTTTAGCAATGATCAAAAATCTTTTAAATACAAGGCTATTGAGTCGCAAATTTCAAAATTATTAAAATAATTTGCTAGTTCATTTTTTCTTTAGTTAAATTTTATTATCTATCTTAATTAAAAGGAGAAATTTATGTTAAGCGAATTTAAAGATTTTGCCATGAGAGGCAATGTAGTTGATCTAGCAGTTGGTATGGTCATTGGTGGTGCATTTGGAAAAATTGTATCTGCATTGGTTACACACATCGTTACCCCACCTATTGGAATGATGATGGGTGGAGTAAATTTTGCTGATTTAGGTTATAAGTTAGGAGTAGATCCTGCTGGTAAAGATGTTATTGTTGGTTATGGTGCTTTTATTCAATCTATCTTAGATTTTATCATTATTGCTTTTGCAATTTTTCTAGTAGTGAAAGCTATTAACTCTGCTAAGAAAAAAGAGGAAGAAGCTCCTGCAGGTCCATCTGAAGTAGATCTTCTAACTGAAATTAGAGATTCATTAAAAAAGTAATTTCTAAATTTAAAATTAATTATTATGGGAGAGCAATGCTCTCCCTTTTTTTATTTATTGTATTTTACAGAGCAACCGTAAGGTTTATTTTTTTGTGTAGATGGATAATTTTTTCCAGAGATTAAATAATCTAAAGTCATTGCTACAAAATTTTTAGATTTAGGAATATCTTCTGAATCAAAGCTTGGAATGGAGTCAATTGCACCATCATAGATTATGTGATTGTTTTTAACAATAAACATATGTGGTGTAGTTCTAGCGTTGTAATCTTTTCCAATTTTTCCACTTTCGTCATTAATTAAATAATCTGAACCAATTTCTTTTAGATGTTTTTTAATTTCTTTATTGCTTAAATGACCTTGTTTGCCTTTAGCAGAAGAAATAATAGAAACCCATTTAACGCCTTTTTCTTTATATTTCTTTTTAAGTGCTTGCATGTTTTTTGATTGATAATGCTTTTTTACAAATGGGCAATCTTTATTATACCACTCCAAAACAACAATTTTATCTTTTAGTGTTGATAACTTTGTCTTGCTATCGATGTTGAAATCCTTGGCAGGAATAAGAACATCAGATTTTGAAAAAAGGTTTAACGATAATAATAGAATAAAAAATTTCATAAAATCTCCTTAATATAAGCTTAGTTCATTTTCTACTAATTCAAGTATATGATTTTTTTCAATCATTTCTTTAATGTTTACAATGTCTTTACTAAAAACTCTGTCCTCTTCAATTTTTGGGACTTTAGTTCTTATCAATTTATAGACTTTGTTTAGAACTGGTGATGATTTTTTGTTGATGAAGTCAAATGCTTGTGTGTTACATAAAAATTCTATAGCCAGACAATTCTCAAGATTATTTAAAATTTGTGAAAGTTTTCTTCCTGAAGTTATCCCCATGCTTACATGGTCCTCTTTGTCAGTTGACGTTGGAATTGAATCTACAGATGCTGGAAAACATAAAGTTTTATTTTCAGATGCTAAAGCTGCAACGGTAACGTGAGCAATCATTAATCCGCTATTTAAACCAGAGGAATTTGTTAAAAAAGCTGGAAGACTAGAAAAGGTCGGATTCATCATTTTTTCAATGCGTCTTTCTAATACACTTGATAACTCGCTTAAACCCATTGCTAAATAATCCATTGCAAGCGCCAAAGTTTCACCATGAAAATTCCCACCAGATAATACTTTGTTTTTGTCTTTGAAAATTAATGGATTGTCAGTAACTGAGTTAACCTCAGTATCAATAACTTTTTCAGCATGATAAAGAGTTTGTCTGCAAGCACCGTGAATTTGCGGAAGACATCTAAGTGAATAGGGATCTTGAACTTTTCCGCAATTTTTATGAGAATTTAATATTTGTGAATCTCTTAAAAGTTCATTTAAATTTTTTGCAACATCAATAATGCCTTGATGAGGTTTAAGATTTGCAATATCTAAGTCGAATGGCTTTGATGATCCTTGAAGCGCGTCTAGAGTCATTGAAGCTGCAATATCACATAATTTAAAAACTCTTTTTGCTCTTGAGATACTTAATGATCCCAAAGCATTCATAACGGTAGTTCCATTAATAAGGGCCAACCCTTCTTTAGGTTTTAGAATAACGGGTTTTAAAGAAAATTTTTCTAAGATTTCTTTGGTCTCATATTTTTTATCTTTATAAAAAACTTCCCCTTCTCCAATTAAAGTTAGGGCCATGTGTGCTAATGGTGCTAAATCTCCAGAGGCACCAACCGAACCTTGGGCAGGAATTACTGGAATGATATCATGTTTAAGAAAATTAAAAATTAACTCGATAGTTGAAAGATCAATACCTGAATATCCTTTAAGTAAACAATTTGCCCTAATCAGCATTATTGCTCTGACTGTTTCTCTGCTAAAAGGTTTTCCCACGCCCGTGCAATGTGATCTTACGAGATTTATTTGTAGCTGCTTAAGATCACTTTTGTTAATAATGGTATTTGATAAAGCACCAAAGCCTGTATTGATCCCATAAACAGTTTCACCGCTTTTAATAATATTTTGAATAAATTCTTGAGACTCAAATATTTTAGTTTTTAAATTTTCAGGAATTAAAAAGTTAATTTCATTTTTATAGAATGATACTTTGTAGACTATTTCTGAATCTAAACTAGATCCATCAAGTGTGATTTCCATCTTAATCCTTTAAAAGAGAGTTAAATGCTTCTTTGTATTGATCATGTTTAAAGAAATATGATCCACTAACAAGATTAGTTGCTCCTGCTGAGATCACAGCTTTTGAAGTTCTATTATTAATTCCACCATCTACTTGAATAATTAAATTTTTATTAATTTTTTCTTTTCTTAAGTTTGCTTCTTTTATTTTATTTAAAGATTTTTCAATAAATCCTTGCCCACCAAACCCTGGTTCAACACTCATGATTAAAAGTAAGTCGAGAGATTTAAATACTTCATCAGAAATAGAGCTAAGTTCAGTATTTGGTTTTATTGAAATTCCTGCAGATGGAAAAATGTCTTTAATTTTATCAATGAACTCCCTTGGATTTTTTTCTGCTTCAAAATGAAATGTAAAATTATGTAATTTATAATCTTTAAACCATTCTAAATAATCCCTAGGGTTAGTTACCATGAAGTGAGCATCAAGTTTAAACTTACAATCTTGGTGAATTGATTTTATGATTGAGGATCCAAAAGTAAGATTAGGAACAAAATGACCATCCATGATATCTAAATGAAGCCAAAGATCAGGATGATTTTCATGAAGTTCATTTAATTTTTTTATTTCTTTACCGAGATGATTGAAATCTGCTGAAAGTAAGCTTGGAGAAATTGTAATATTAGTCATGAAAGTATTATTTCTTCATTTAATCCATTAATAAAGTCTATGTCAGACATTTTTCTTTTACCTCCTGGTTGCAATTCTAAGGCCCTAAATGATTTGTCTTTGGACCCAAAAAGGAGTTGTCCATATTTAATTTCAACTTTGCCTGCTTCAATTTTCTCTTTTGATTCTTCTATTTTTAATATTTTTACAGTCTTGTTATTTAAACAAACAAATGCTTTTGGCCAAATTGAATAAGCCCTAACCTTTCCTAAGATTTTAAGATAATTTTCTTCTTTAAGATTAATTCTAGCATCTTCTTTTTTAATTAAAGGTGCAAAGCTTACTTGATTTTCGTCTTGGGGAGTAAAGCTTAGTTTGTCATCAATGATTGAAGTTATAAAAGGCTTAATTGAACTAGCAGCTTCTTCTTGAAGTTTCAAAAACAAAGATTGTGCATTATCGCTTTTATCAATAGGTATTTCCTTTGAGAAACATAAATCACCTGCATCCATCTTCTTAACCATTTTTTGAATGGAAACACCTGTCATGTCATCATTGTTTAACAAAGCATATTGTACAGGAGCTGCACCTCTGTATTTAGGCAATAGTGAAGTATGAATATTAAAACATCCTATTTGGGGGAGATCTAATATTTGTTGAGAGATAAATTGTGAAAAAGCTAATACTATAATAAGATCAATTTTTTCATTTTTTATTTTTGAAATAATCTCTTCAGAATGATTTATTTTTTCAGCTTGAAAATATTTAATATTATTTTTTATACAGAAATCAATTACTGGAGGATTCTTTATTTTTTGGCCACGATCTCTTTTCTTGCTCGGGTTAGAAACTACAAACTTAAGATCTAAGTGTTCGTTGTTATAAATTTCATTAAGAGTAGAAACTGAAAACTCTGGGGTTCCTAGAAAAACAGTTTTAAGTCTAGTCATCTTTTTTTGCGAGTCTCTTTTTTTCTTTAATCATTTTCTTATGATAAAAACTAAATTTAAGCTGGCTAAGTTTTTCAATAAATAAAATTCCATCGAGGTGATCATTTTCATGCTGGATACATATTGATAATAAACCATCTGCACTCATGCTTTGATCGTCACCGTTAACATCTTTATAATCTACAACGAGAGTTTCAAATCTTTTTACATCATCAAATATTTCAGGAATAGAGAGGCAGCCTTCTTGATATGTAGTCTCTCCTTCTAAGTCTCTAAGTGTTGGGTTTATAAAAACCATTGGATTCAATTCAGAAATTTCATAATGATCATTTTCTTCATCAATACAGTCTCTTTTATAATCAACATCAAGAACAAAGATTCTCTTACTTATCCCTACTTGTGGGCCTGCTAATCCAATTCCTGGAGCATGGTACATTGTTTTTAACATACTATTTGCTAGGTTTTTAAGATCATTGTTAAATTCTGTGATTTCTTCTCCTTTAACCTTCAGAACTGGATCAGGATAGATAACAATGTTAAGAGCTTCGGAGTCACTTGGATAAAGTGGGTCAGTAGATGAAATTTTCATAAAAAATATTTACCAATTTTATACAAGCTTTTCCAGCTTAAAATAATGATATAAGCAAAATAAGGCCATAATTATGTGAAGTGTGAATACTGATAAAAGAGCAGATAAATTGTAGGATTCCCCTATAGAGATTAATGCTCCTGCCATAAACCAAAAACTCAATGTGAAGATTAAGGTGAGAAATAACCCTCCCATAATTGAGCTAGATCTCTTACCAACGTTATGAATCGTAAAAATAGGAAAAATTGTAAATAAAAGACATGCTATGGCTGATGCAATTTTCTCATAATATAAAATAAAGTATGATCTTACATTAATTCCAGCTTCTTTCATATTATCAATAAAGCCTTTTAGGCTTATAAGGCCTAGAGAATAAATACCAGCTTGGTACTTTTGAAAATCTCCAGCGGCCCTATCTAGTGTTGTGCTATAACTTCCAAGGTTTTCTGCTACAGGGAAGGTTGCACCTGATAGATTTTTAAGAATTTTTGCATTATGAAAGTTCCAAGTTCTATTTTCATCAATGATTGCATAATCACCTTGAATGATTTTATCTACAACTTTTTCTTTGGTCATAAATAATTTGGGATTGATGATTTTATTTTCTTTTTCATCAAAAAATAGAAAAGATCCAAAATATTCATTTCCTTTAAACCAAATAGTTCCATCTTTTGTAACTTTCTTTTTAAATTTAAATGAGTTTTTTTTATTATCTTTTATGCTCAGGTCATAAAGAAAAGTTTCGTAATATCCTCTGTTAAAAAGTTGAATTCCAAAAGTTATAATGCCTCCAAGAAATAAAATTTGAGCAATTTTTTTCTTTGGGAAACTTCCAGACAATATAGCAGTTAATTCACTATGATTTTTTAAATTAATAAATAAGAATAACGAGCTAAATAGACAGCAAATAGGAAGGATTTTTTCAATAATAATGCTAGTTTTTAAAAACAAATTCCAGAACATTTCTGATGTTCCATATTTATCTTTAAGTGCAAAACTGATGAAGTCACCAAGCGCTCCCATGAAAAACATAGCCATAAAAATAATAAGAAAATACTTAAGCCATTTTTTAAATATAAATTTACTTAATTTGGACATTAAAGGTTAATTAAGACTGATGAAGTAATCTCTCTTAGTTTTTCATCTTTAGATAATATAGACTTTAGTGAATCATCATTTGATGTTAAGTCTCTAAATCCAATATCAAGAGTAAGCTTTCCACCTGTCCAGCCTAGTCCAGCGGAATACCCTTTCAAGTTTTCAAATTTATCAACTTTATATCCAGCTCTTGCTGTAAAGTTATCCATGAAAGTTAACTGAGCTCCAAACTTATATAATAGAGTATCTGATAATTTAAATTTATAGTTATATCCGGCATCTGCAAGTAATTGGATAGTATCTGAAACATGATAAGCAAATCCTAGCGCCCCTAAAGTTTTTTGATCTTTGTAAGTGTTGTATAAATCATTTACGACAATTCCAAATGTTGTTTTTGGATTAGCTACCATGTTAAAACCAAAATTACTTTGGTGCTTTTTAATTTTCTTCTTTGTGATTTCATTTTTATCAATCGTGTAGAAGTGAGTTACTCCCATAGAAGTCTTTTGAGTAAATGGTGAGCTCATATTAATAGCAAATCTATTTCTTTTTATTGCTCCCTCTGAGTAGTTTTGATACATAATTGCACCACTGGCTACCTCGGTAGAATCAATAACTGCTAAAGTTAGACCATCAAGCTCATCATCTTCAGATCTTTTAATCGTAGAGTCTGAGAACGAACTCATGTTGTACCCAGCAAAAAAGGAACTATTTCTAACAAAAGCGGAACTTGCTGGATTTAGCTGTAAGCTATCTACAGAAACTATTGATCCTACACCGGCTCCAGAAGTAGATAGGGTTTGAGTACTCTCCATATCTCTTATAGTGGAAGCATAAATAAATTGTGATAAAGTAAATAAAATTAAAATTTTCATGAAGAAAGTATAAGAATTAAAATCGATCATGAAAATCAAATGAAAGAACTTATTTTAAAAATAGAATGTACTGTCAAATAGCTGTCAATTTTCCAAAAATAAACTCTGTTTTAACCTATAAACTAGGTGAAGTAAAAGATGTACAGGTAGGTTCAATAGTAGAGGTTCCTCTGGGTAAAAGGTTTGCTTTAGGATGTGTGATAGAAATTTTAGAAAATGCTAATGTGGATAAGTCTATAAAATACAAAGAACTCAAAAGCTTAAGTCATGAATATTTTAAGCTAGATAAAAATGAACTAGAAATATATAGATGGGCCTCAAAGTATTATATGTATTCTTATGGGAAATTAATTTTTGATTCTTTACCTAAGTATATGAAAAGAATTAAGGATCCTGAATATAAACACGGGATAGCAGAAGAGATTCCTTTCAAGTTAAATGAAGACCAAAAAAATGTGATTGATAATATAAGCTTTGAAAAATTTAATCAAAGTTTAATTCACGGAGTAACTGGTTCTGGTAAAAGTTTAATTTTTCTAGAGTTAACAAAGAGGGTTTTGGCAAAAGGAAAATCTGTTCACTATCTTCTACCAGAAATTAATTTAACCTCACAATTCTTAGATTTTTTTTCAAAGTATTTAGGGGTGAAAATCTTTTCATATCATAGTTCGATCAAGGATTCTCAAAAATTTAATCTTTGGAGATGGTTAAAAGAAAATAAAGAACCTGTTTTAATTATAGGAGTCAGAAGTTCAATATTTCTTCCGGTAAATAATTTAGGATTGATTATAATTGATGAGGAACATGATAAATCTTTTAAGCAAGATGATAGATGTAAGTTTAATGCCCGAGATATTGCGATTAAAAAATCTCAACTTTTAGATATTCCAGTAGTCCTTGGTAGCGCAACTCCAACTTTAGAATCATTTTATAGATTTAAAGAGAATGAAAAATTGAATTATTTTTCTTTGAAGAAGAGATTTAATTCTTCAAAACTTCCAGAAATTGAAGTCATTGATTGTCCAACAGAAGATCTTGAGACATGGCCATTTTCAGAGAAATCAATTTCAGAGATCAGAGGTAGCTTAGAGAATAATTTTCAAGTTTTAGTTTTTGTAAATAAGTTAGGTTATTCAAAATATATTCAATGTAAGGGATGTGGGTTTTCATTCGAATGTCCTAATTGTGATATAAGGCTTACAAGTTTTAAGTCTAGATCAAAACTGGAATGTTATGCTTGCTCCTATGAAGAGCTCATTCCTAAATCTTGCCCGGAATGTGGCTGCATAGATCTTCTAAATCAGGGTTTCGGTACAGAAAGAGTATTTAACTCTCTAGAAAAAGAATTTAATAATTTTAAGATTAAAAGATTCGATAGAGATGAATTAAAAAAACAAGAAGATGTTGAAAAGGTATTAGAAGAGTTTCGAAAAAAAGAGATAGATATTTTGGTAGGGACTCAAATGATTGCCAAAGGGCATAATTTTAAAAATGTTGATAAAATTATTATTTTAGGCATTGATAATTATCTTCACATTCCTGACTTTAGAACTAACGAAAAAATTTATCAGCAATTAGTCCAAGTTTCAGGAAGAGCAGGAAGATTTGGAGAAGATGCTAAAGTCATTATTCAATCAGATTTAAAACCATCTTTTTTTGATTATATTAAAAATCATTCTTTTGATGAGTTTTATTTTTCAGAGTTAGATTTAAGGGAAAAGCTTAGTTTTCCTCCTTACTCAAAGATTATTCATATAGAAGGAAGATCAAATGATGAGTCTAAGTTGGTTAGAGAGTTAAGTCGACTTAAGATTGGAATAGAAAAAAACATTCCAGATAGTTTTGTTAGGGGGCCTATTCCATCGATTATTAAGAAGATTGGAAATAAGTATAATTATTATCTTTATTTAAAGGATCAGAGGGTTAATTTTAATGAAGATATTAAGGGTGTTGATTTGAGGTTTAATGTTGATCCGTAGAGCATTTACTTCCTATTATATTTTACATTGAGTACAATTTTGTGATTACTTATGAAAAATACTTAATTCTATAATCAAGAAGGGTTATAAAATCTAAACTACCGGATAAGATATGAGTTTTTAAAAAAGTACTGGGTAAAAGTAGTAAAAAAGTTCAAAATAATTTTAAAGCTTGCTGTAAAGAGTTAAGTGAATCTATTTCATTTCCGCCAAATAGTTTTTTCAGAGTTGAAGACAATAGCTTCCTATATTTGGCTGTCGGTTATATTGACACGGAAGAAGGGCCCGGATTTTTCGATCAGAAAGTTAATTTTTGTCCTTTTTATTCAACTGAAATTGTGTGATTTTATAATCATTATCGAATGGCTGGGGTGGCAGGGATCGAACCTGCGCATGACTGGATCAAAACCAGTTGACTTACCACTTGTCGACACCCCAACAAATTTAAAGATATCTCAATTTATATCTAAAAACTCATCCCTCTGTCCAGAATTTAAGCATTCTAGAGGTCTTAATTTTTTACCATTTCTCATGTGAATTGATTGAAATAGCTTGAAGGCCGATCCTGACCCGGATAAATTTAACTTTTTATCTGTCCTGTCTCCATCTATTCCAACCCAAATAACTTTCATTTTTTCATCATCAATAGTGATAAACCAATTATCTAAGGAGTTATTAGTTGTTCCCGTTTTTCCAAAAAACTCTAATCTGGAAAGTTCGGAGTTAACGGAGTTTTTTAAAGTATTTTCGATGGGATTATTGAGAATAAAATATACTCTCCTATCATTTAAACATTCCTGGTTTTTAAAATTTCTATAAATTTCAAAAATTTCAGGAAATCCTAGCTCTAAAGAGCCAAGAATTTGAGAAGGATACTCTCTCAAAGGTCTTTTGAAATCTTTTGTATATTTTTCAAATTCTTTTTCTACTTTATCAAAACCAAAGTCTCTTACCTTCCTAACAATAGGAATATTTCTTGATTCTTTTAAGGCCCGATCAAGGCTTATAAAGTCAGAGTAAAATTTTCTATCTCTAGGTACCCAAGACCCTGAAGGTAAAACTATTTCCACTGGAGCAGTAGAAATTTCTTCAAACGAAGCAACTCCATTATTTAGCATGATTTGATAAAATATAGGCTTAAGTATACTTCCAACTTGTTTTTTCTTCTTTAAAAATTCGATTGAGTCTAGCTCAAGTTTAGAAAAATAATTCAAGTCGCAATATCTTTGATCACATCTAAAGGAATTTTCATAATATTTTACAGAAATATCTTCATTATTATTTTTTATAAATTTTAAAGACTCATCATGAGTTATAAAATTATTAATAAAGTCTTCTTCTTTGGATGCGAAAGCATAAGCTTTAAATTTGGTATCTTTATTTTTATTTTTTATGATTTCTTCCCATTTATACCAATCTTCCTCTTCCCATAAAGATTCATCTAGCTTAGAAATCATCTTTTTGGAAACTAAGTTTTTATAAAGGGAAATGGTTCTTTTTTTTAACTTCTCTAAATTTTTAAGCGGATGATAAGAATAAGGGCCTTTAAGCATAGAGCTTAAAATGATTGCCTCAAAACTACTAAGTTGACTTGGATCTTTTGAAAAATAAAGTTTGCTTGCGGCCATTACTCCCTTAATACTTATCCCGGCCAAGCTACCCCAGCTTACTTCATTAAAATAAGCTTGCAATATTTCTTCTTTCGAATATTTTGATTCGATATAAATCGCCATGATGGCTTCTTTAATTTTTCTGGTGATGCTTTTTGAATTTGTGAGAAATAGATTCTTTACTAACTGTTGCGTTAAAGTGGATCCACCCTGAACAAAACTTCCAGCTTTGATATCAACAATAATTGCTCTTAATATTGAAATTGGATCAATGCCTTGATGATCTAAGAATCTAAAATCTTCTATTCCAATTAAGCCTCTCCATAAAACAGAAGGTAAATTAGAAAAATGAATCCTTCTTTGAAGACAATTAACTAGTTCACAATGATTAACTTTTTCTATTTCAAAACTTAGAGGATTTAAAACTTTAAATTGAGTTTTTGAGATCTCAGTTAAGTTGCTAAAATAAACATTATCTTCCACCCACTTATTGGTTTCTTTAATACTTGAAAAGAGTTCTAGGAAGTTTAGATCTTTAATATTTAAATAACTGTCTGTTTCAAAAACAATAGAATGATGGATTTCTTTTTCAAAAGTTTCTTTTTTTAAAGAGAATGTTCCAGATTTATTCAGGTCATTTATAAGGCTAAACGTGTAGATGACCCCCAAGAGTATTCCTAGGAAGATGATCAAAAAAAGAAATTTCAAAATCTTTACAATAACGCGAAAAGTCATTTCATTGCCAGTACTCATTCAATTACATAATATTTCTGTAGTTAATTAATATACTATAGGAGATTGCGATTGAAATCCCACATTTTTATTGTTTTGAGTTTCTTACTATCTTTATCAAGCTTTGCGACTACTGCTAATTTTAAAGGATCAATTGCTGTTGAGACTTCAAGAATTCACGATTACAAGAGAGCAGACAAGGCAACCGGTGCTCCTTTTGCTTTTGGATCAGGAAGCGAAGAAGTTTTTGGAAACTCTGATAACGCAGAAATTCAATCCTTTATTTTCAGGTTAAATCCTGAGCTTATTATTAATGATCACGTGACAGTTTTCTCTGAATTGTCTTCTGGTCATGCTAGAGGTGGAAAGATTGGTGGAAATGGAAATACAGCAAACCAAGTTGGAAATTTTGGAGGAAGATTTTTTCAATCAGCACCTACAAGTGACGATACTCTTCATATCAATCAAGCTTATATGGAAATTTATTCTGATATCGCCACTTTTAAAGTCGGTAGGTTTGCAAAGCATTGGGGGCTTGGTGCGGTTTTAAATAATGGATCAAATGCAATGGATAGATTCATTTCTAGATATGATGGGATTGAAGGGCAATTTAGTGTTGGTAAATTATTTGTTACTCCTTATTGGTCAAAGACAGATGGAACTCTTCATCATTTATCTGGATCAGTTAGAGATATGGGTGTTTCTGTTTTATACGATGATACAAATAATGATATGCAATTAGGTCTTCTTTGGAGTGAAAGAAAAGCAGGAAGTAGAGCGGGTTCAATGCAGCAATTTAACGGAACTCTTTTGCCTGTGAACGTAAGCGAATCAAGTATTAGAATGTTTGATTTTTTCTATAAAAAAGACTGGAAAAATTTTGGTTTTGGTTTAGAGGTTCCATATCTTGATGGAGATGGTGCAAGTAATCTTTACGGAACAGCTGGCAGCACAGATGGAATTCAATCAATTTCAGTAATTTTTGAAAGTTATTTCAATGTGAATTCAAATTTCTCTTTAGATTTTAAAGCAGGAATGGTGAGTGGAGATGATTCTAGTAAAGAATTTTCTGCAATGTACTTAAATAATAATTACAAACTTGCAGAGCTTTTATTTTCTTATAACTTGCACGCTGTTGAAAATTCTCAGTTTAATGTTTTTGATGCCGCTGTAACGAATGCTACTTACGCAAAACTTGGTATGAATTATACTAAGGGCCAATGGACATGGAAGCTTGGACTTCTTTGGGCCAAGGCAAATGAAACTGCAGAGTCTGGTAAGCAAGCTTGGAATCATGATTTAGGATATGCTTATACTGCTGCTGCTAATCAAGATAGTGACTTAGGAATTGAAGCAGATCTTGGTTTTGATTATCAGTGGAATCCAAATTTAATGCTAAGTGGTTTTTTAAGTTATTATATGGTTGGAGATTATTACGCTTTTACCAATACGGGTGCCAACCTTGATACTAAGAATCAGATAGGTGGCGGTTTAAGACTTGCTTTAGATTTCTAGTTAAATGGGCTAAAGGGCTGATTTCCGTTAAAGCCATAATTATTATATCCTGTTTGGCTAAATGAATCAGAGATATATTCATTTTGAATTGCTCCGCCTAGAGAAAGATTTGTAAGTCCTTCTCCGAAAGGTGTGTATAGAGAACTCTCATTTCTATAGTTCTGTAGTGTAATGTTCGCAATCTGTTGACTTGCTAATCTGTTTTGTTCCATGGTGTTTGATAGAATTTGGTACATATTATCAAGCTCAGTATTTAAGAAGTCTATGCTGGATATAGAAGAGGAGGTGTCAGCTGTCTTTGCATCAGCAAACTCTTCAAGCTTGTTTTTTTCTTTGTAATAATCATAAAATTCACCAATGGTTTGATCATCTTGAGTTACCTTTGGAACCGAGTTTTTACATTCGTCTCTGTAATCTTTTTCTTTTAATAACTTATCTCTTCTTTTCTCAAGAAATTTAATTCTTTGATTTAGCCCCTTATCATCATCTTCACTAAATTCAACAGAGCTTATTGGCTTAAAAACTTCTTCTTCGTTAATTTCAACATCTTCATCTTTTTTAATATCATTTAGATCTCTTAATTTTTTAAGTTGGCTTAAATGGAAATCAGTTTTCTCTACAGAGAGTTCACAGTTGATAATTTGATCAATGGCCTTACATTTATTTAGTTTGCTTTCTAATTCTTTTTTATCGCTTTTGATGTTGTCTAAATTGTTCGAGTTGTTAATGTCAGTAATTTTAGTAATACCTCTTAATGTTCCAATCGCATCTAAAAGATTTTTTTGAATGCTTGAATCTTTGACATACATTGCAGAGTTTTCTAACTTTTGAAGATTTGATTTTGAATATTTATTTTTAACATAATTTACAATTTTGATATATCTAGCTTTTGATTTTCCTTTGTTACCATTTGTTTCAGAATGATAAGTAGCATGGGAAGCAGATAATTTGCTTAATATCTTATTAGCTTGAGAATTTATCTTGTTTGCAAAATCTTCAGTGGAAAGATTTCCAATATTTTCAATTTGATTTGATAATGAGTTTAGTTGTAATTTTTTTCTAAATTCTTGAAGATCTTTTGTTGGTATGTCTTCAGCAGAGCATTCTCTAGGATCTATGTCTGAAATTTTAATTCCTTTACTTTTATTATTTGGAACTTTGCTGTCAATGATTTCATTGTCTTCACCTAGCTTTATATAGATATCTTCAAAAACATCGGTAAAATCACCAGTGATTAAAGATCTTGGGTCAAGGCAATTTACAATATTACTAATTTCATCATCTTTATCTAAGATAAGGCTTGCATCATAACTTTCGCCTCCTCCAAAGCAAGCTTCTTTTTGTTTTGGATCATCAAATGCAGGGATATGAATAAGGTTATCTAGTGAATCATAATCATTAAAATCAAAATCTTTTGAAGATTTTTCAAGATTTAAATCCTTCATTATTGCATTGTTTAATCTATTCGATCTGCTTTCTTTGGTGCCTTCTTTGTCTTTAAATAAATCTGTGAATTTATTAAAAATATTACCTCTAGCTTTTTTATTAACATTAAATTTTTCAATATTCTCAGTATAATCTTTTAAGCAATTTCCAATTAAAGAGCTAGGGTCAAATGTATCATCTGTATTAATAATTTTTTGGAATTTTTTAGATTTAGATTTAAAAAAAGCAGAATAAATATTTATGTCGCCTCCTCCTTGAATATTGTCGGCTTCAATCTCGTTAAGACAATTCTTTGGAAAACCTTTGAAGGAAACTTTTAACTGGCTACTTCCAATTGGTTTATGCATCTCTATTTTAGGGAGAGAGTTCTCACTGTCTAATTGCTTTATTAGATAAGCAATTTGAGCCTCATAATCGTTATTTTTGTTCTTTTGTGATTGATCTAAAAGATTTTCTATAGAAGCCTTCAGCTTGTCTTTTATTTCTTCGTTCATCTTATTAGCAAATTGACTCATCGCTTGTAATGAAGCAGTTTTATAATCTTCCTTTTCAAAACATCGTCTTGGCACTGATTCTTCAAAGCATATTACTTGTTCATCATCGACATTTTCTTTTACTGCCCAAGTGGGATTGATTTTAATCCATCCACTTGGCTTGGGTTTTGAGCAATCTTCTGGGTTTTTGATTATATTTATTGAAGTATTTTCTTCACTTGAAACAGAGGTGTTTTCATCTGAGCTATCGCTTGTTTCGCCTATGTTATTTTTATTAATAGAAGCAACGTTTCTATCAGTCTTTTCTTCACTACTCTCATTGAAGAGCTCTTTAATTAATTCTTTTTCATCAGTAGCCTCTACATTACCTTTATTATTTGAAACTATGATGGGGTCATCGTATTCATCTGATCCACCAGAAGAGTCTGTAACTCCATTGCTATCCGAATCATATTCTCCTAAGCTAATTTGGCTTGAAGGTTTATTGAATACATTTAATTCATCAAATTGAATAGAGTTTGGATAAAAGTTAGCCGTTCTGTAGTTATAGGAATTTGGGAACAATATATCATTTGGTGCAAAAGTTGGTGTGTCTCTAGGATTTTTTCTTTTGTTTAATGAGTATAGCCAAGGATTTGTATTATTGCTCGCTCCTGTAAAATTTAGAGAGCCTGCATTATTGTTCTGATCCTTGGTTCTAGTTGCAATTTTTTCTTCATTAAATTCAATTGTATTTATCTTGGGTGCTTTTGAAATACTTGTTTTCTCTATTGCTTTAATTTCTTTGGTAATATTAAGTTCGTCTTCGATAAATTTACTACTTACTGTTTTATAATCAGAAGGATCATTGTCAGCTTCAGCAGGATTGTCTTTTCTGTTTTCTAAATATTTTATTCCCGCCTCAGTAAGATAAGGTTTCCCATTAATTATTTTATGAAGATTATCACCTGAATTATTTGTCAATGGTAATTGATATGAATATCTAAAAAGGTGTTCTAGTTTTGCTGGTTCAATCTGAAGATTTCCTTTCTTCTCTTCTGCAATAATCATTGAAGCGATTTGTCTTTTTTTAATTCTTTTTAAGTGATTTAATTTTTTTTCTTTAAATTCTTTTCGATCTTTAGATATAGTTTCTAATTCTTTTTCTGTTTGAGAAATTTCGTCATTCGTTCTTTGTATTGCTTTAGCTAAAGGCGAGTCAGGCATTTTAAAGTTGGAAGAACCAGATAACCCATAGGTATTAAGAGTAAATAAAAAAATAAATGTGATTATTATATTCACGTATATTGATCGGAATTTTTTAACATTGCTTTAATTTATCAAGAATGGAAAAGTGACAATTCATTTTGCTATTTAAAAATCATAAAACCTTTATGTTTTTGCCTACCTTTTTTGTATGTTTTTATATAAACCCTTGAAATTACGATTTAATTTTAAATCCAAGTATTTTGCTAAAGTAATTATTTTTTTACTCCGATAATAAAACTGTAGTACGTAAGTCGGTCAAAAAATCGAAGACTATAAATTTATATAAAAAGAGGCTAGAATTATGGGGACATTAATTTCTATACTTCACGAAAAGGACTTTATGAAGGCGTTAGTTTTATCAACACTTTTATTTTTAATTGGTTGTTCTAATCAAAATGCAAATCTTTTTGATCCAGGACAAACATCGGGAACATTTCCTGCAAATTCATGCGTAGCTACTTGTAAACATGTAGACGGATTAAATTATGACGTTAGCACACTTACTATTGAAGCAGGTGCTTGTCAGTTCAGTGCTTGTTTGGATCCAAACTTTGCAGAGAATTCAAAAGCTACAGAGTATCAAGCATATATAGATGCTCATGGAGGAACTCTTGTTCACGATGCTTCTAAATGTTACACGACTAAAACTTATGGAACAGGTTGTCCTTATCAAGGAGCCTTAAACTATACAGCAGCTTCACAGACTCCTGGAACTTGTGACTTTAGAGCTTGTACAGATCCAGACTATATGGAATATTGGCAATATTTAGGGATGCAAGCTTATGAAGCAGCTTATCCAGGAGGAACAATTACTTCTGATCCATCTTTATGTTTAACAAAATTTTCTGGATGTAAATCTACTAGTCAATACGTTACAAATTTTGAAAGCGGTGTTCTTTTCGATGATGGTTCATGTAACTTTGATGCTTGTACACAGAAAGGTTATCAATATTATGATGTAGCTGAAGAGACTGCGATTAATTCATATAAATCTTCACTTGGAAATTGTAGACCTTTTACTGGTACAGTGACTCAAAATTGTGGAGGTCTTTTAGGATGTGCTTTCCAGCATGCTAGTAATTATAATACTAATGCTGAAGTTGAAAATGGAACTTGTAACATCTCTTGTTGTTCTACTGTTGGATATGAAAACTTCGATGCTAATTGTCAGGCGAATATAGCTGCTTATCAATCATTATTAACTAGCTTAGGTGTAACTCTTACTGGAACTTTAGATTCTGCAGCAGATTGTGGAAAAGCTCTAGGTTGTTATTTCCAAAATCAACATGTTTCAAATTATAATGCTCAAGCCAAAGAAGATGGTTCATGTGATATTAGATGTTGTGGTGACCAGACTGCAATTAACTACGATCAGTCTTGTCAGCAAGCTATTAATACTTATCAACAAACTCTTGCTGGCTTAGGAGTTACTCATACAGGTGTCTATGATACATATGCTGGATGCCAATATCCTACTCCAGGATGTGCTTATCAACATGCTTATGTCACAAACTGGCAGCCTCACAAAGTTGAAGATGGCTCATGTGATATTCAATGTTGTGGAACTCAGGGTTATGAAAACTATGATCCAAACTGCCAAGTTGTAGTCAATCAGTATACACAAGCAGCAGGTGGTTCAACATCTGGAAATATAAATACTAACTATCAATGTGGTAAAAAATTAGGTTGTTACTTCCAGAATCAATTTGTTTCTAACTATGATCAAAACTCTATTGAAAATGGATCTTGTAATATTCAGTGTTGTGCTCAGCAAGGATATGCAAACTATGATCCGCTTTGTGCTCAGGCAGTAAGCCAATATCAATCACTTCTACAATCACTTGGTTTAACACAGTCAGGCGCTATCAATACAAGTTATAATTGTGGGCCGCAACTTGGATGTAATTACAATGATTCCTTAGGAACTGGTTATGTTTTAAATTATAATCAGGGTGCTCAAGAAGATGGATCTTGTAATATTCAATGTTGTGCTGATCCAAATGCTCAGTACTATGATCCAAAATGTCAGCAAGTTATCAATGGATATACTCATACTCCAAAAATTGGAAACATTAATGATAGATTTGGATGTGGTCAAACTTTAGGTTGTTCTTATAATGCTTCAGGTGTTCAAAATTATGCAGCCGGAACAAGTGAAAATGGATCTTGTAATATAGCATGTTGTTCTACTCCTGGATTTGAAAACTATAGTGCAGCTTGTGCTTCAACTGTGAATGGTTACTCTCAATTATTAGCAAGTTTAAATATGGCTCCAAGTGGAGTAATTGATCAGGATTACAATTGTGGAAGAAAGAAAGGTTGTACAAATTCTTACGCTTCTAACTACGATGCTACAGCTCAACTAGAAGATGGAAGTTGTAATATTGCTTGTAGAGTATGTCCTGCAGGATATTCTCTTTCAACAGATCAAGCATGTGTAACTGCACAAAACCAATATACTCAATATATTGCGAGCTTAGGCCTAACATCAACTGGAAGTATTTCTACAACTAGTAGTTGTGGATCTGTTCAAGGGTGTGCTTACAACGATACAAGAGTAACGAATTATAATTCGCAAGCTCAAGAAAATGGAAGCTGTAATATTTCGTGTTGTGCTAGCCCTGGATATCAAAACTATGATCCAAACTGTCAAAGTGCTATTGATTCATATTCAGCTTCATTGGCTGCTCTTGGTTTAACGGGATCAGGTATTTTAAATAATAATTATCTTTGTGGTGGCTACGCAGGATGTACTTATGCTTCTCAATATACAACTGTTACTCCAGGTGCAACTGTAGAAGATGGAAGTTGTTCTATTAACTGTTGTGCGGATTCATCTAAGTCAAATTATGATCCAAACTGTCAGGGTGCAATTAATGCGTATACTTCATTAATTAATGGATTGACTCCTACTGGAACAATTTCAAATAGTGCAAACTGTGGAATTGATGTTGGTTGTAGTTATAACAATTCTTATGCAAGTAACTATGAAGCTAATACTCAAGAAAACGGAAGTTGTAATATTGCTTGTTGTGCACTTCAGGGTTATGAAAACTATGATCCGAACTGTGCTACTGCAATTTCTGGATATCAAAGTTTCTTAGCAAGTTTAGGATTATCTTCAAATGGTTCTGTTAACAGTAGTTATAACTGTGGAGCTCAACTTGGATGTTCTCAACCTAATCTTGTTGGTTCAAATGGACAGCCTGGAAATGCTTCTTATGTAGAAGATGGATCTTGTAATGTTCAGTGTTGTTCTAATCCAAATAGTGCAAACTATGATCCAAACTGTCAGGCAAAGATTAATTCTTATTCTCAGCTTCTTGCAGGATTGAGTATTACTCCTACTGGTCAGATTGACAGTGCTTTTAATTGTGGTGCTCCTCTTGGTTGTAGTGATAATAGACCAGGAGTATATGTGAGTAATTTCTTATATGGTGCTCAAGAGAATGGTTCTTGTAATATTCAATGTTGTGGAACTGCAGGTTATGAATTTTATAATCAAAACTGCCAGGCTTATATTTCTAATTATCAGCAACTTCTTGCAAGCGCTGGTTTAAGTGCTACTGGTTTACTGGATAGTAATTATAACTGTGGTAGAAAGATTGGATGTACTGATCAGTATGCAATGAATTATGATCCTTCTGCTCAGCATGATCCAAATAACTCATGTATCTTTAAGGCATGTTTGACTCCTGGATATGAAAACTATGCAAGTGACCAACCAATTAGAGATGCTTATGCAGCTTATGGATCACCTGTTGGTCAGTTATATGCTGGTCCATGTGGAAATAAAATTTGTCCTGCTGGTTTTATCCCTGTAGGAAACACATGTCAGTGTCCTACTGGTCAAGTTTTATGTCATGGTCAATGTCTAAACTCTTGTCCTGCCGGATACATTGAGCAAAATGGTACTTGCGTTTGTGCACCAGGTACTTATCAAAATAGTAGCGGCTATTGCGAATAATACTTTTAATGCTCACTAGGAATTAATTTCCTAGTGAGCCTTTTCTTATAAAACTTATCAAGTAAAAAATTGTTATTTTGTTTATATCCTATAATTTGCTATAATTTTATTGTTTCGTGACGGAGTCACTTTATTCATCATAGGAAGGAATCTATGAATATATTTTTTAAATCTTTATTCTTATTTTTGTTAATTTTTAGTTGTTCTAAAGACACAAATGTTACTGCAGAACCAGGAAGTTCAGTTGTGCCAGCTGCAGCGGCAACATATTGTCAACATCCTGACTCAACACAATCATCTTGTTCGATTAATCCCGGCGAATGTGTTTTAAAAGCATGTAAAGATCCTAACTTTGTTGAATATATCTATGCTGAAGAATATCAGTATTATGTAGATCAATACGGTGGAAGTGTTGAGCATGATCCTCTTCTTTGTAAAACATCTATCAGTTACGGAGAGTCTTGTGCTCATCCAGAAGCAAGTAATTACACTACAGCAGGACATCAAACTAGAGGAGCTTGTACATTTCAAGCTTGTGATAATCCTAATTTTAAAGAATATCATAAGTATAATTTCTATAGATACTATGTCTCACAACATGGAGGGGAAGTAATTTCAAACCCTTCTTTATGTTTAACCAAAATTGGAGGATGTAAATTAAGCTCACCTTATGTTAGTAATTTTGATGCTGCTGCATGTGCTGATAATGGGAGTTGTATTTTTACAGGTTGTAATAAAAAAGAGTTTTCTAATTACGATGAAAACTTTGATCAATTTCTAGCAGATTACTTAGAGAGTTTAGATGGAGTTGCTTTTACGGGTTCTGTTAATTTAACTTGTTCAGGAGTTGGTGGATGTACGTCTCCTATTGCTAACAACAAAACTGACCAAGGACAGTGTGATTCATATGGAAAATGTGAATCAGTTAAAGAAAATGGAACTTGTAAGATTGAATGTTGTGGAATCCCTGGTCATGAAAATTATTCAAAAGAGTGTGCAGATGGCGCAGCTGCTTATCAAGCATTATTAACCTCTCTAGGATTAACTCTCAAAGGTGTAATTAACATTAATCATCAATGTGGTGGAAAGCTAGGTTGCTCCATAGATAAGCATAATTGCTCAAATGGATATTCGGGAGCAAAAGAAAATGGAAGCTGTAATTTTAGATGTTGTGCGGATAAGGCTGCTTCAAATTACGATGCAAGTTGCGATAAAGATATTCAAAGTTATTTAGAGTTATTAGCAAGTCTTAAAATTCCACATACGGGAGTCATAGATAAGAAGTATGGATGTAACTATGTAATGAAAGGATGTAGTTTTTCTAGTTCTTATGTTTCAAATTATGTTCCAGGTGTAAAAGAAGATGGAAGTTGTGATATTGCCTGTTGTGCACTTTCTGGTTATGAAGGGTATTCAGAATCTTGCCAGGCAACGGTTGATGAATACAAAGGTACTTTAGGATCTATCGCTCATACAGGAGCTATAAAATTAGATTATAATTGTAAAAAGAAACTAGGTTGTAATTATAATCATTTTGCATCCAATTATGATGCTAACAGTAAAGAAAATGGAAGCTGTAACTTTACTTGTTGTGCTACTGAAGGATATGAAAAATATGATCCAAGTTGCAAGGTTAAAATTGATTCTTATTTAGCAATGTTGGCTTCTATGAATATTGGTTTTGTAGGATCAATTGATAATAATCATCAATGTGGGAAAAAATTAGCTTGTAATTACAACGGTCCAAATTCAAGTTATGTAAAAAATTATATGCCAGATTCAGTTGAGGATGGATCGTGTGATATTCATTGTTGTGCTGATCAATCAAAGCCAAACTATCAACCTGACTGCCAGTCGACAATTAATGGTTATTCTCCAGGTGTTGTTAAAACTGGAAATATTAATTCAAGCTACAATTGTGGAGAAGTTAAAAAAGGATGCCACTTTAAAAATGATTATATAACAAATTATATGGATGATGTTAGTGAAGATGGATCTTGTGACATTACTTGTTGTAATAAACCGGGTTATGAAAATTATAGCTCAGCATGTGATATTGCAATAAATGCTTATAATTCAGTGTTACTAAGTTTAGGATTAAGTTCATCTGGGACTATCGTGACTGATGCTTGTGGAAAAAAGAAAGGTTGTACAGTTAGTTATGCAAGTAACTATGATTCAGAAGCTGAATTAGATGATGGATCTTGTATTATTTCTTGTAATCAATGTCCAAATGATTTCAATACAGATAGAAATTGCTTAAAAGCTCAACAAGATTACCAGACGATGCTTTCTTCTCAAAGCATTACACTAACAGGACAAATTATTATCACTAATAATTGTCCAACTGATGGATGTCACTTTAATCATCCACAAGTAATGAATTATGATGCGAATGCAACTGAAGATGGATCTTGTGATATAAAATGTTGCTCTGATGATAAATTTGCAAATTATGATTCAAGTTGTTTGACTGTGATTGGTGCTTATCAATCTCTTCTTTCTAGCTTGAACTTAACGAGTTCTGGAACATTAGATAGCAATTATGATTGTAAAGGAATTAAAGGATGTACTAATCCTAAAGCAAGTAATTACAATAGTTCTGCAACAGTGGAAGATGGTAGTTGTTCATTCGAGTGTTGTTCAACGCAAGGTTCTGCAAACTATGATCCGAGTTGTCAGTCAACAATCGATTCTTATTTGAGTTCTCTAGGAGGAGCGACACATACAGGACAAATTAATAATACTCATGGTTGTACACCTCAAACAGGTTGTGCATATAACCACAGTTATGTAGATAATTTTGAACAAGGTGTAAGCGAGGATGGATCTTGTAATATTAGATGTTGCTCAAATGAAGATTATGAGAATTATCAATCAGATTGTGAGTCTGCTATTGAAGGGTACACACATAATCCTAAGACTGGAGTAATTGATAACGAGTATAATTGTGGTGAGAAATTAGGATGTAGTTATAAAAATGCTTCAAATTATGATGGTGATGTTAAAGAAGATGGTTCTTGCATTATTAAATGTTGTTCTAAGAAAGGTCATGAAAATTTTGATCAAAGTTGTGATGAGAAGATTTCTGAGTATAACAAAATTTTAGCTGCTGCTGGAGTTGGAATAAGTACTGGTATGACTGATAACATGTATAATTGTGGACCAATGCTCGGGTGTACTGATGCTAGACCTGGTAGTTATGTGAAGAATCTGCTTCCTAAGACTAATGACCTTCAAAAAGAAGATGGATCTTGTATTATTCATTGTTGTGGGAAGCCTGGATTTCAAAACTATGATCCAAACTGTAACTCTCACATAAGTAACTATCAAATCTTCATCGCTCAACTTGGATTAAGTGTTAGTGGTTCTTTAAGAAATGATGTTAATTGTGGAGGAGTCATAGGTTGTATGGATCCATTGGCAGAAAATTATAATCCAAATGCAACAATAGATTCTAAGAAAGAATGTATTTTTAAAGCATGTAATATACCTGGAACTGAAAACTATGCTAAAGATAAGCCAATTAGAGATGCTTTCAATAGATATGGAAATGGTACTCTAAGGCCTTCAGACTGTGGAGATCCTATCCTTACTTGTAATAACGGTTTTAAGCCAAGTGGGAGTAAATGTATTTGTCCGTATCCAAAAGTGATTTTTAATAATCAATGTATCAATTCTTGTCCTGCCGGTTCTGGAATGACAATAATTAATACATCTACTGGAAGAATGTGTATTTGTGCTGGAGGAGGAAGTTATAATTCAGGATCAAATAATTGCGTTTTTCCGACAACGACAACAACTACTAGAGCGACTACTACAACGACTAGAAGACCTACAGGGACTACAACTGGAAGCTTTAGAAGAGGTGGATACAGAAGATAAAAATTAATTAAAGTGGGCTTTTGAAGGCCCACTTTTTTATATTTTACAGTTTGTTGTACTAGGTTCAATTCCCCATCTTGCATAAATATCATCGTTAGGGTTTGAAGAAAATTCTTCAGAAACAATTTTAGAGTATACTTCGTTTAAGTCCATGCTTTCTTCTTCAGAATAATTAACAGGACATTGTTCTTTAAGTAGATCTAAATCAACTGTTTCAACATCTTCTTGAAAAATATTATAAAGATGAGCATAAAGAGGATTTTCAATAGTTATTTCTTCATCCTCTTCTACTTCATTAACAAAATATTTTGCAATATTAAAAGCACCTTTAATTCTTCCATCTCTTAATGGAGTAGAATAAATATCGTATTCAGACGCATTCATACATCTTTCATTTATTTTTTGCTTATAAGAAAGTGCATCATTTACCGCTTCAACTCTTCCGTTCATTCTTTCACATAAATCATTAAATAAACGAGTTGTTTTTTTCTCAGGATTTTCTTTTTCAGTTTGAAGTTTAGATTGAATATAAGCAAAGAAAAATGCACCATCGTTTTCAGCTACTATATCGTATTGCATATTATTGTATGCTTTAATTGCTGATTTTGGTCTGTAATAATCTGTAGGCTTTTTAAATCTTTTAAATCCCCATTTCTTTTTTTCAGGAGCTAAAATAGGAGAAAACATATGATTTTTCTTATAATACATTTGCTTTCCTTCATCTCTAGCAGTTTGAGTTGAGTAAATAATATCGAATAAGCCAGTAGGCGTAACATTTTTGATCATGAAAGCATGTCTAGTAATAATTTCAGAATTAGGATCAAGTTGTTTCTCAAACATGAAAAAATCACCTGGTCTAATATCTTCAGGAGCGATTGAGAAAGAATCATGATGAGCCAATGATTGAGTACCAAAGTTATCAGCTAGATGTTTTAAGAAAGCCACAAACCGTTCCTCTCTAGGTAGATAATTCCAAGAATTATTGAGATTTGTGTAATACTTTTTATGAGGACCCCAAGTGTAAAGAGGATGAAGAACTATAAAGTCTAATCCGTTTTCATAAGAAAAAATTGCTCTTAAAAGATACATGACATCCGCACAATCAACTGCAATTCCGTTATACGGACTTTCAGGATTTACAAATAAGTCCCTTCTTAGATCATCAGATTGAACCCATTCAGAAAACTTAGTTTCCCAAATATTGTTCTTCTCGTACCAGTTTCTCTCGGTCTTCCAAATTGTGGAAAAGGAGTTAAAAGAAATCAAACAAAAAATATATAATAGTGTTTTCATACCGACACGTTAAAACATGTGGAAAATTAAGTAAAATAATTTCAATACTTATTTAGCTTATGTTATGAAGAAAGTGTCTGTTTTAACAAAATAAAAGAGGTGAGCAATGAGTCGAATTGTTTTAGTTTCTGGTAATTCGAACCTTGAGCTTTCAAAGAAAATTTCAAATATTCTTGATGTATCTTTGGTGGATCCACAGTTAATTAAGTTCGCAAATGGTGAGATTTATTGCGAAATCAATGAAACTGTTAGAGGTGCTGATGTTTTTGTAGTTCAATCAACATGTAGACCTGCCAATGATAATTTAATGGAATTACTTATTATGCTTGATGCGTTAAAGAGAGCATCAGCTAATAGCGTAACGGCCGTTATTCCTCATTACGGATATTCCAGGCAAGATAGAAAAGTAAGACCAAGGTCACCTATTTCAGCAAAACTGGTAGCAGACTTACTTACTACTGCAGGGGCAACTAGAGTAATAACTATGGACTTACATGCTGGGCAGATACAAGGATTTTTTAATATTCCTTTTGATAATATTTATTCTTCTCCTGTAATCCTTGAATACATTCAACAAAATATGAATCTTAAAGATGATAACTTTATCTGCGTATCTCCAGATAGTGGTGGTGTTGAAAGAGTAAGACATTACGCTAAAAAACTTGGTTGTGATCTGGCTTTAATAGATAAAAGAAGAACAGCTCATAATGTTGCAAAAGCTTTTAATGTTGTTGGTGATGTTAAAGGTAAAGATTTATTTATCATTGATGATATGATTGATACGGCAGGGACTTTAGTAGAGTCCGCGAGAGTTTTAAAACATGAAGGTGCTGGAAAGATTTTTTCTTTTGCGACTCATGGTATTTTTTCAGGGCCAGCAATTGATAGAATTAATAATGCCGATGAGATTGAACAAGTAGTTGTGACAGATACTATTCCTCTTTCTGAAGAAGCTAAAGCATGCTCAAAAATTAAAGTTTTATCGACGTGTAATATTTTAGCG
>JAHDHG010000148.1 GCA_020631435.1 Bacteriovoracaceae bacterium
GTATATATGAAGGTTTTGACGTCATCATCAATGCATGAAGAGTGAGTGCTTCTGACTTAGTAATCTCTGAAAAACAATCCCAATCCCCAGAGTTTAATGCTTTAATTATTTCTTGATGGTTTAAATGAGCTTGCTTAACTCTATGATCCTTATAAGGATGATTTCTCATGAGAGCATGCCCCTCGGAAGAACTCACTTTTTTTTCAGATGAATCAACTACAACAATAGTATCTCTAAGATCTTTAAAGTTATTATGAATATCCACTTTCGTTGCATATTCATCAGATGAATAAGGAACATATTCCACTTTTCCCCAACTTAAGAAACCGCTATCAGTTGACCTGCAAGCAGATCCTGAAAACTTTCGTGAGAGAGAGGATAACTCTGAATGAGATAGGTTCAATTCTAATTCATCATTAAAAAGCCTTGAAAGACAGGCCATTGCTGAAGCAGAAGATGCTATCCCACAAGAATGTGGAAAAGTATTTTTAGAATTAATGATTAATTTTTTATTTGGAAATGATAGATCAAATAATTTAATCTTATTCTTGATTTTATCTGTAAACGGTAAATTGAGTTCACCTTCAAACTTTAGCTCTAAATCAAATTCTTTATTTTCAAGAGATTCAACTTCCATTATTGTTTTGCAAGTATCTAAGGTCATTGAAATAGACGGATTAATTGGCGTTTGATTTTCAAATTTCCCCCAATATTTTACAAAAGCTATATTGGATGGGGCCTCATAAACATTCATGATAAAAGATTAAAATCTGAAACAAGGTCATTAAATTTAAAGATTGTAGATAATCCTAAATCATTAAAATATTTTGAGACATAAGAAAAATCATTCTCACTTGAGACGAGAACAAAATCTCCCCCCCAAGCTCCTAGAGATTTAATACTGCCATCAAAATCATTAAAATATTGATCTTTGACCTTAATCTTATTCAAGGTTTTAGAAACTATCGATTCATGTTCATTTATTAATTTATTAAAATCGGAAACTTCTTCAACTTTCAAAAGCTCTTCAGAGATTTGAGTAATCTGTTTGGCAACTTTTGAAAAAGTAAATTCATCATGAGATTTATAATAAAACTTTAATTCATCTTGAGTGTTTTGTTTTTTATCTAAGTGAACAAAGTAAAGATTACTAAGACAAAGTTTACTTAAATTACAAAGTTTCCACTCTTGTGTCTTTTCATATTTTTGAAAAATAACCGGTCCCTTAGCTTCCGCTACTGCAATATCACAACCAGAGCCTCCAAAAGTATTTTTTGATAATTCAAATGGACTCACATAGGCCCATTGAGAAATATTAAAAATTAACGTAGAACTAGATCCTAATCCCCAATTCATAGGAAATTCTATTTTAGAAGTTGCTGTAAATTCCTTCTCCTCTCTTAAAAAATGAATATTTAGATTCCTGACTTCTTGAAAAATATTCTTAAGCCTAAGTGCTAAATTTTCATCTGTTGATGAGATAATTGAAAAATCTCTAAGACTAAAAACTACTTCAAGCCAGACTTGATCTTGGTAATCAAGGCCTTTCCATTTAAGAGTTGGCTCACTAAAAGTTTTTTTTGACTCAATCTTTAAAGACTGACCAAGCATGGTAGGAATAGCAATTGCTTTTGCACCATCAAGCACAAAATATTCTCCAGTAAGCATTAGCTTACCTGGTGAGTAAAAATTATGCATACCTATAGATCTAGAATCGATAATATGTGGGATTCCTTTTTTTAAAAAGGAATGAACTTGAGACTTGATATTCATTAGAACATTTTACTAAATCTGTTTATATCTGATAAGTAAGATTTAAATGAGACAACGCTAGATGTTAATTTAAAAAATCCCTAACTGCTTGAAAACTCACTACTTTATCAGAAAAATGCTTCTTTGCGTCTTCAATTTGACTCACAGATGCACCAAGCTGATCGAGGATATTTAATAGGTGCATTTTCATATGTCCTTTTTGAATTCCTGTCGTGATTAAAGATCTAATTGCTGAAAAGTTTTGAGCAAGTCCTACGGAAGCAGCAATTTGCATTAACTCAGAAGCACTAGGCTTTCCTAACATATCTAATGATAAAGAAGCTAAAGGGTGAAGATTAGTTAGCCCGCCAACAGTTCCTAGAGCAAGAGGAAGGGAGAGTTTAAAAGTAAAAAAATGATCAACTATTTCTGCTTCACTCAAAGATTTATAAATACCATCTTTACAAGCAAACGAATGAGCAGCTGCTTCTGTTGCCCTAAAATCATTTCCGGTGGCAATCACAACAGAATCGACTCCATTCATGATCCCTTTATTGTGAGTTGTAGCTCTGAACTTATCAAACTTAGCAATATCAACAGCTTTTTTAAATTTTGAGAAAAAATGCTGTGCGGACATACCGTCAATTTCATTGATTTGATTTAAATTAAGTGCAACTGATGCCTCTACTAAACACTCCGGTGTATAATTTGAAAGTATGGCAAAGATTATTTCAAAATGGTTTTCAAAATGATTTTCTATAACAATTTTTCTAAACTCAGCTGACATGGCCTCTAATAATGAATTGATAAAATTAGCACCCATGGCATCACAGGTATTCACTCTTAATTCTAATTTATAAGTATTTGAAAGTTTATCTAGGGGAAGAAGTTCTAAAGATTTTATCCCACCACCTCTTTTATCCATGTTTAATGAAATAGCTCTCGTGCAATTTAGTAATCTTTCAATATTATCTTTAAAAACCTTTTCAATAATTTCTGATGAAAGATCAAAAGTGAAATAAACATGACCTACTTTTGTCATAGATTTTGTATAGGCCTTAAAACCACCATGTTCATTCCAAAATTTTGCTGCTTTACAAGATGCTGCAACCACTGAACTCTCCTCAGTGACCATAGGTATAGAATAAACCTTATCGTTAATTAAAAAGTTAGGAGCTATTCCAAAAGGAAGATGAAAGTTCGCGATAGTGTTCTCACTAAAATTTTCAAATCTTTTTTGGAGAGCATCATCAATGTATTTAGTTTCAATTAATGTCGTTCCCTGATCTACTTTCATATTATCAAGTAACCAATTAATTTTTTGAGTCTTATTAAATTTAGAAAAACCTTCAATAAAATTCATCATAAACCTTTCTTTTTAATCGTTAGATAATTCTCAGCTAATCTCATTTTCAATATAAAGTTAAGAATATATTGAAAAAGATTCTCCTCACCTATCAAAGCATGTTTTAATACATTTGAAGCTTGCCCAATAATAGTAGGATTTTTAGATATAGTTTTCAAATAATATGCATCCAAAGGATTATTTACTCCTCCGGAAACTATTATATCAATCGACTTATCATTCTTATTCAAAAAATTAAGCATATCAAAGGAGGTTTCGCCAATAGACTCAAAATCATTCTCAGTTTTTCCTGATCTAATTTTTTCTAGCTTAGTGAAGTTAGTACCCCCAAAACCTGATAGTTCTATGCAATCTATATTTAATCCCAAAATAACATCTAACGATTTAGGGCCAAACCCCTGTCCTACTTCTTTAATAATAATTTTTCCATCAAAGCTCTCTACAAACTTGGCCAAAGTCTCTAATGGAGAAATAAGAATTTGATCACCTTGTGGTTGAAAAAACTCTTGTAGTGGATTGATATGAATACATACACCATCTGTAGATAACTTTTCAGACATCTCATTGACTAAATCTACTTGATCTTTTTGAACAAATTCTTCAACCTGAGCTAAACCAAGATTCATATAAAAGGGAAGTTCATCTCCAATCAGACTACGTAAATTAAAATCTTTTATTTTTGATTCATCATCAAATAAAACTCTGCAAGATCCAAGTCCCATACCAATTTTTAAGCGCGAACAAACTTTTGCCATTCGTTGATTAATCTCTAAAGAATGAGAACCCCCGCCTGTCATACTAGAAATCCAAAAAGGATAATCTATCTTTTTATCTAGAAAAACTAAAGGCCTAGGATTGGAATCTGGATGAGTCCCCAGCAAAGGCTCGTAATGAAATCTATTATCTCTATTAATATATTGAGATTGATCAACAAGGTTTATATGATCATCTTTTCTTTTTTCTATCTCCGACATGAGGCTGTTTTATCAAAACAAAATCTCTTTTTCCACCATCATAAGACTTGATCAATTGATCAATATTACCTCTTAAAAGTACCTGTCCCTCTCTATTGAGGTCACAACCTAAGAAGTACTGAATATGCTTATTAAGCCCTGATAACTCTTCTAAAGTTTTATTAAGCCTATAAGCAGTATCCATTAACGCAACGCAATCTTTCGATGAGCTAAATTTTTCTAACCAATTCCCTCTATCTGGTGACTTTACTGGTGGAAATCCTAAAAATGAAAATTTATCGACTTTAAAACCTGATAAAGAAAGGGCCAAGATTAATGAATTGCAAAAAACTCCGCAATCAACTTCTACATTTTCTTGATGACATAAATTAACAAGTTCAGTTCCTGGATCACAAAATACTGGCATTCCTTCATCACTCATCAAGAACACGTTTTTACCTTGCTTCATCTCATGAATTAACTCCAAAGAATCTTTAGATTGATTATGCTCATTGAAATATCGAAACTGATCAATAAATTCTCTATCTAATCCCCATGATATCCAACGTCTTCTAGATGTCTTGGGTTCCTCCATGAGGAAAATTGAATTTTCTTTTAAACATGCCTCTTCAAGAATCTTAAGATTCGATGGATGAAGAGGTAAAGAATTATCTAAGGGCGTAGGGATAAGTGTTAGTTTACCTTTAGGCATTAAGACTTAGAACAATGTCCCTTGGCATTTGGCACTGCACACTTACCAGAAGTGCATGCTTTCCCTTCAGCTTTTGCTTTATCACAGCAACTGACTTTTGAGCATGGAGAATTAACAGCACACTTTCCATCCTTGCAATCTGCTTTTGAATATTTCGACTTATCACAAATTTTTTTCTTAACAGCACATTTTCCAGCTGCATCTTTAGACTTGTCACAAGATTTTTTCTTAGCACATTTACTAGATGATTCTTTAGATTTATTGCAAGATGATTTATTAACTTTGCATTTACCATTCTCACATTTTTTACCCATGGCCTTTGCTTCAGAGCAACAAGATGGAACTGATTTGTGTGGCTTGCAATTTGTTTTTTTACAACAACTCTCTCCTGAAGAGGCACAAGAGGTTAAAAATAGAATCCCAGCAAAAGCTAAAACCTTTAAAATTTTCATGTTAAACTCCTAATCAATATGCTTAAATTCAGCATCAATAATAGTATCATCTTTAGATTTTCTCTTTTCAAGATTATCTTTACTTAATTTACTTACTGCCAACATAGACTTAACAAGTCTAGACACAAGAACATAACCGACGACAAAGATCAGGATTCTGGCAATCACGATAGAACCTTTTGCTTCACTTTAATAATGTGATACTTAACTTTCGAATCAACAATTATCTTTTCAGAAATAACATTAAATTGATTTAACCTTAGAAATTCATAGACTTGGATGAGGTTTTTTTGAGGAGACAAAATGAATTCAGATTTCAAGTGTCCGAATCTATCAAGTATATTACTCATAATATCGATGCAAGTATGTCCACCTACTCCAGCAATAATTATTGACTCATCTTTAGAGTTAAAAATATTTATCTCTTTAGCATCGATGACTTGAAACTTTGTATTAAATTTAGAGATCTCTAATTTCTTTCTTAAATTACTGATAATATGTTCTACTTGATCGACGAAAATAATTTTTCTATTTTCTTTAAATAGACTAATTCCAATTTTTCCATGATCGCAACATAAGTCCCACACTACTTCAGCATTTTTATTAACAGCTTTTTTTAATTCATTAATCCTATAGCTTGTCTTCATTTAATTATTGCACTTCCTAAACATTGTTCACCTTGATAGAACGCGACTATTTGTTTTTTACAAACCGCTCTTTGCTCATTTTCAAATTCAACTTCTAATTCACCATTGCTTAATTTTTTCACAAAGCATTTTGAGTCTTTCTGTCTATATCTAAT
>JAHDHG010000008.1:0-28469 GCA_020631435.1 Bacteriovoracaceae bacterium
TCATGAGGATAAAGTTTTTGCAGGTTTTGGTGGTGAGATTGTTGGACTTATTAATGAAAAAGCTTTCGAATTTTTAGATGCACCTGTTTTTAGAGTAGGAGCTACTTTTACTCCTGTTGGGTTTAATAGAATTTTAGAAAGAGCAATATTGCCTGATGTGGAGAAAGTAAAAGAAAAGGTTTTGGAAGTTCTTAAGTATTAGACTTCTTTTTACAGTTAAAATTTCTAGCTTTCAAATAGATTTCTTTTTGTATCTTTTTGAATTTAATTAGATCGATCAGATCATAAGAAGTTGCATTAATTTTTATTGAAGAACCATTACCTTTTTTAGTTAGATTTATATTTAATTTACCTACAAGCTTTCTTGGTGAAATCTTTGAATAAATATTTGTTTCTAATTTAGATTATGTAAAAGATAGTTCTTGAATTTCATTTTCTTCTAAACTTCGATTTATATTTAACTTTGTGATTCTTAAAAGATCAGACTTGGAGAGGCAATAAAATTCTTCAAAAATTTTTATAAAATATTTATATTTTGGCGCTTTTCTTCTTAAGTCTGCAGATTCTAAATTTCTTTCTCTTTCCAACATCGATTCATAAGCACTTTGTTGAGCACTTTTTTGAATTGTTGGAAACAATGTATTTGAAGTTGAAGAGAAAAATAAAAAAAATTGCAAAAAGAGAAGTTTGATTAAATTCATTGAAGATAATTAACATAGATTCTTATAAATAAAAACAATAATTCAATTTTATGATTATTGTTTTAATTTTGATTGTTAACTAAAAATATTCCGGTGATTACTGCGATCAAACCAAATATAAGCTTCAGTTCTAACGCTTCTTGTAAGAACATTATTCCACCTAATATGCCAAAGATTGGCACAAGATTAATAAATGAACTGGCTTTTGAAACACCAACTTTTTGAATAGCTTTATAAAAATAAGAAAAACCAAAAACGGTACAGCCCAATCCTAGAAATACTAGTTGAGTCCATTCATTAAAATTTATCTCAAATAAATTTTTAGTCTGGAAATTTATATAAATTGGAAAGAGAAAAATTGTTCCTAATAGGACAGAAATGGAAGTTGAAAACATTGCTGAAAATTTATTGAGTACTTTTTTACCAAGTAATGTATAGATAACCCAAGAGAAAGCTGCTAAAAGCATGTATATTTCTCCTTTATCTATTTTAAAATTTAGATTGAATTCAGTGAGTACATAAATTAAGCCAAGGAAGCCTATAATTCCTCCAAGTATTTTTTGGGCATTGATACCTTCACCTAAAAAAACGCTTGCAATCAATAAACTAAAAAGTGGATTGGAAGCGATTATGACTGAAGCTTTTCCAGCTTCTACTTTTTCTAGTCCAATAAAAAACAGTACATTGTAAGACAATATCCCTGAGAAGCCTAAAAGAACGAACATGATGAGATCTTGCTTGCTTATTTTTTTTAATTCTTCTTTCCCCTCGAGTATTAAGAAAAAGATAAAATAAAAAGAGCTTACAAAAAATCTAAGAAAACCTAACTCTAGAGGGTGTAAAGTTTGGGTTAGAACTTTAGCAGAACTAAAGCTAAGGCCCCATAGAAACATCACAAACACTAATAAAGAGTAAATTTTAATCATATCTTTTTGGTCAGGTTTTATTTATCCCACTATTTATAAACTTCGATTATGTTAGAATAGTAGAGATGAAAACTCTAGGTATAGTTGTTCCAATTTATAATGAAGAATCAAATATTCATCCTCTTTATGAAAGAGTAATGGGTTTAGATTTAGCAAATGTATTTGAAATTGTATTCTTTTTTGTGAATGATGGAAGCAGAGATAACTCAGCAGATGTTTTGTCAAAACTTGCTCAAGAAAAAAATAACGTTAGATTCTTAAATTTTTCAAGAAATTTTGGTCATCAAGCAGCTCTTACGGCTGGACTTAAAAATGCTGATGCTGATTTAGTTGTGATGATGGATGCTGATCTACAACATCCCCCAAGAATTATTCCAGAGTTGGTTAAGCATTGGAAAGATGGTTATGATGTAGTTTATACAGTAAGAAAGTATAATGAAAAGATTAGCTGGTTTAAGAAAACAACTTCTTCCCTTTATTATAATATTATTAATAAACTAACCAAGATTGATATTAAATCAGGTGCTGCTGATTTTAGGCTATGGGATAAGAAGGTTCTTGATAGCTTTAAAGAAATTAAAGAAAGGAATATTTTCCTACGAGGCCTAAGCGTATGGCTTGGGTTTAAGCAAAAAGAAGTTCATTTTGAATGTGATGAAAGATTTTCTGGGCAATCAAGTTATAATTTAAAAAAGATGTTAATGTTGGCCTTAGATGGTGTTACATCATTTAGTTCTTTTCCACTACATGCTTCTTTGATTATTGGAATATTCTTTGTTGCTCTTGGATTTCTTTGGGGTGGACATGTTTTTTATCTGAAATTATTTACGAATGATTCTGTACAGGGCTGGGCCTCTCAGATGATTCTAATGATTTTAATAGGTGGTATTCAGATTATGATGTTAGGTGTAATCGGAATTTATCTTGCTAAGATTCATGATGAAGTCAAACAAAGACCTATGTTTGTTATTCAATCCTATGAAGGCTTTGATCAAGATGAAAAAGTTACTCCTATTTCAGATGCTGTTTAATTTTTTCCTTTCATAAAAATAAAAACCAAATACACCTAAAAAAGCTATTATTGAAATAAAGTTAAATATTCTCCAAACACTTCTCTTCCCAAATTCAAATCTAACATCTGAAGATTTAGGATAAGCCAAAATAAACCCCGGACTAATCGCAAAATAATTAGACTGGTCATTAGTCTCAAAAGTACTATGATATGAAAATCGCACTAAGTGAGGTTGATTGGGACAATTCGTTTTTAAGTTAAACCCTCTCATGTCTGTTAATACTTCAGGCTTACAAGATGATTGATCTTTTACAGAACTTGAACTTAAGGATCTAAAAGCTTTTTCTTCTGAGTCGTTTCTGAATCTTACTAAAAAGTGACTTTTCTTAGGATAATCTAAAAACCAATCATAAAAACTTTTTTTCCAATCTTTTGCACTCTCAACTTTTATATCTTTATCAACTACTGAAACTATATTAACTGGAAACTTAGCGTTATAAACAATCCAAGGCTTATGTTCTTTTAATTTTTCGATCTCAGAATATTGATCAGCTTTTTCAATAACTTCCTTGGAATTTACAATAATTTGGTTGATTCCTAATAACTGCATATACTCTTTTGCATTTTCAAAACCATACCTTGTACATCGATGAGTCGCACCGTAAGGACAACTTGGAGTTTTGCTAATTTTTGATTGAAAATAAAATACTGGACCTGCCATAATAGTCGATTGCATATAAAGGCCTTCTGTTGTCGCTCGATTTGCAAAATATGGTAGCATTTCAAATGCCCTTATAGTACCTGCACCATTAGTGACAGATGAATTCTCATAAGCAATACGTGGCTGGTTGAGATTACCTTTTAAAGTTTCATTTAAAGGGTAAAAGCTTGAAGCCAGTGGTTTTTTATTCCAAGAATTGTAATTCCACTTAACCCAATTAATGACAGTTTTATTATATTTTTGAACAAGAGCAATTGTTCCTATCATTGTAATAATAATTGATAGTCTTTTAAGGTACTCTTTATTAAAAAAACTAAAAACTGTTCCTATAGAAATTCCCATTACAATTAAATTGAACAAGGTTACATTAGGAATAATTCTTCCATCGACTAATCCAATGAGTGGGAATATATAATACATGGAAAGATGAATCCCGATCATGAATAAACAGATAAGTAATATTTTTTTTATCCCTACAGTTAAACTTCTCCACTTGAAAAGTGTTATCAAAATAAATGGTGCCGTTGCAAGCCAAGTATATAAGTTGTAATTCGACATTAAAATTTCTTTAGCATGATTCCATCCAATTACTAGAGAGTAATTTGTTTGCCATTTATTATTATCTATCATTGGACCAAGGTACCAAGCACTAAACGCTAATATGAGAAGTCCAAGATTAAAAAGTGTTATAAAGCTTTTCTTAGAAGGATAAACTAGAAGATAGGCAAGAAATAAAAATGGTGTAAAGAAAAAAGCATAGGCGTGACTTAGTGCAGTTATTGAAAAGAACACTAGTGCTAGATATGGAAATTTATTTTTCTGCATTGAATTGTAAAGAAGTCCAAATGCAATGATAAAAGTATTCATTGAGATGGAATGAGCAAATTGGCCAGCTAGAGTAGAGTTTATATTTCCACCCAAGATTGAAAAACTGTCATTAAATAAAAATGCTAATGATAAAATACTTACTAGACTTGGTATTGGATTTTTAAGCTTTAAGAGTTTACAACATATATATAGACTTAGAGGGAGAGTCATTGGACCAATAATTGAAATAATATTGAAAGCAGTTCCTAATGGCATAATGTAAGAAAGTAATGCCATTAAAATAAATGGAAGAGGGAAATAATGAACAAATAATGGTTCACCTAGATAATTTCCTGCATTCCAAAATTTAATTGAAAAGTCGCCAGTATTCCATCCTAACTCTTTCATCACATAAAGCGCCCAAAAGTGAGAACCCGTATCTCCTCCAGTTGCAGGCTCGGTATTTAGAATATATTCCGGTGGAATATGAACGAAGAAAAATAAAAAAATGGCGATTTGAATAATAATTTCAAAATATAGATCAAGGGTCTCTTTTTTCATAAGTTTAAGTATAAACCTTGCATATATAAGGGTAAAAGAATTTATAATTGAGTTTTTTTATTTGATAAAAAGCTAAACAAGAATAAAAATAAAATTGAGATAATTGAAATAATATTTGCTAATTTCCAAGTGATTTTGTCTCCAAAAGTAAATTCTACGGTATTTGATTCGGGGAAACTGAGAATAAACCCTGGTGAAATTAAATAGTATTTGGATTCATCACTTGTAGAAAATGAATCATTATAAGAAAACTTAATTAAATGTGGAGATTTCAAGCAATTAGTATTTAATGTGAAGCCTTTAAAGCTAGTAGTGATATTGGGGTTACATTCTTTTATCTTACTTAGTTTAACTTTAGGAATATCTTGAGTAGTGATAAATGATGTATCTTCAGAGTAATTTTTGAACCAATGATAAAATTCTTGCTTCCACTTAGTATTATCTGACTTCGATATCGGTTTTTTTAAAATTTCTACTAATTTGGGAGCATTTTTTAAAGAATAAATATTCCAAGTTTTATTAGAGAAAACTTTACTTAAGTACTCTTTATTATTTAATAAATTCTTTGATTCATTAGTAATAGATACAAGCTCGGATATTCCTAGAAGCTTTGATTTATCTTCTATTGAATCATCAAAGAGTGATTTACATTGATGAGTAGTAAAAAATGGGCATGATGGATTTCTACTAATAAGTCCTTGGAGATAAAAGAACATTGGTGAAGTTAGATTCACTTGTTGATAAAGTCCAGATCCTGATGATCTATTTGAAAAGTAAGGTAACATTTCAAATGCTCTAGGAGTTCCTGCTTGATTTATTTTCTCATTACTCTCTGAAATTACTCTTGGTTGATTAAAATCACCTTTTAGGAAATCTGTAACTTCTTTGAAATCTTTATTCAAAGATTTACTACTCCAGCTTTGATAATTCCACTTGCTCCAATGAATGAGAGTATTGTTATTTTTAAAAATTACAAAAAGTACTATGAATAAACTTAAACCAATAAAAGCAAACTGATTATTTTGTTTCAATAGATTTACATTTTCTCCAATTAAAATTGCAATAAAAATAGTTAGAAGAGGGTAGAGATTTGGTATTACTCTTCCATTAACTAGTCCAAACTCAGGAAACAAATAATACATCATGACATAAAATAAAATGAGCATAAGAAAAGGCAGTAAAAATTTAATTTTAAAGCTGAACTTCTTATTTAATATAAATAAAAAAAATAACGAAAGAGGAGAAAATGCAAGTATCCAAAAATACCAAGAATTAATAATTTTTAAAATTTCATACTTTCTTGTCTTGTAGATAAATGGAGTACCCCAAAAATTGTTTTCAATCATCGGAACTAAGAACCAAGCGCTTATCAATAATATAGATATACCTACAACTATCATTCTAATTAGATTTCTTTTGGATTTAAATAAAATCAAAATAGCCAGTTGAGCTATAGGAATAGAAAGGAATGTGTATCCATGACTTAAGGCCACCATTGAAAAAGTAAGTATACTCTTTATAGGAATAATATTTTTTTCAAATTCTTCATACAAGAAACCAAGTGCTAAAAAAAATAAACACAGAGACCATGAGTGAGAAAATTGACCAGCGAGAGTAGAGGCAAAGTTGCCTCCATAAATAGAATATGAGTCATTAAAAAGAAATAATAGGATTAGAATGGAAGATAGAATAGAAGATGCCCAAGAAAAATTACACTTTTTTCCCATGTAATAAATACTAAATGGTAAAGAAAAACATCCAAGGACAGTGACTAAGTTAAAAGCAGTGCCAATCGGAATGATGAATGATAATGCACCCATGATCATAAAGCATAGTGGAAAGTAATGCACTAGTAGTGGTTCACCGCCAATGTTTCCAGGGTTCCAAAACTTCACTCTGAAATCACCTTTACTCCAAGAGTCATGTAATACTTGTAAAGGCCAAAAGTGAGATCCAGTATCGCCGCCAGTTGCGGGTTCAGAGTTTAGCAAGAGATCAATAGGTATATAGTAGAAAAAACTAAAAATAATGATACTAAATATAATAATAGTGATAGTTTTATTTGAAATTTTCTGCATTTATATTTTATAGTTTTGAAATTTTATCTAAAATTCCATTAATGAAAGCATGAGACTTTTCATTTCCAAATGTCTTGGCTATTTCAACATATTCATTAATTGCAATATTAGCGGGAGTTTTAGGATTTAAAAATTGGATTTCACAAGTACCGAGATAAAGTATTGATTTATCAATCAATGTGACTCTATCTATAGACCAATTCTCCAGCTGTTTAACTACTAACTCTTCAATTTTTTTAAATTCTTTATTTACTGTAGTTAAAAGGTTTTCAACATAAGGTTTGTATTCAATAGGATAAGAAATACTTTTCGAGAAATTTTCAAGAGCTAAATTAAGTTCTTCTTTAGTTTGATAGGAGAAATTTTTCTCAAAAATTTCGTGGTAATAAAATTGAAAAACAAATTGTCTGGCTTCACTAATTTTCATTGAAGGTGCTCATCAAAAAATAAATTATCTGTATCTTCTTTAAGATAGTTGAAAAATTCTTCTATGTCTTCATAGTTTTTATAAACTGATGCAAACCTAATATAGGCCACTGGATGAAGGTCTCTTAGATGTTTCATGATAAGATTGCCTATTACCCTTGATCTTATTTCATCTTTATTGAGCTCTATGAGGCTTTTCTCTACAGAATCAATAATATTTTCAATTCTTTTAGGAGAAATAGGAAGTTTCTGACAGGCCTTTTCTAGACTTCTTACAAGCTTAGATTGATTAAAATCTTCTCTTCTTCCATCTTTTTTAAAGACCTTTGGCATGGATAACTCAACTGACTCATAAGTAGTGAATCTTCTATTGCAACTTGGACAACTTCTTCTTCTTCTAATACTAAAACCGGCCTTATTAAGTCTTGAATCAAGAACTTTTGTATCTTTACCTTTGCAAAATGGACAATTCAATTAGCACATTCTCCCATAACTATTTCAGAATCCTTCGCTCCAGCACATTGAGCATGACAACCATTAGAATATGTTTTTCCTTTGAAACATACTGGTTGAAAAACTTCAATACACATACAATTATTAGGATCGGAAATCTTTACTTCTTTTTCTTGTTTTGGAGTAGAGTTACAAGAAAGTAATATAAATAATAAAATACTAATTTTCATAAATTGGAAACTCCTGACATAGTTCAATGACTTGGTTTTTAACATCATTAAGCACTGATTCATTTTGATGGTTTTTTAAAACTTTTGAAATGAAGCTACCTAAAGTTTTCATTTCTTGATCTTTCATTCCTCTAGTCGTAATTGCTGGTGTGCCTATTCTAATTCCAGAAGTAACAAAAGGACTTCTCGTATCACCAGGGACCATATTTTTATTGCAAGTTATCCCAACAGAATCGAGAGCAAGTGAACCTTCTTTTCCTGTAAGGTTTACAGAATCAGTTTTCAGTAAAAGAAGATGATTATCAGTTCCCTTCGAGACTATATCAACACCATGAGATAGCAATTCTTCTGATAATACTTGTGCATTTTTAATTACTTGTTTTTGATAAGTTGTAAAACTAGGATCTAGGGCTTCATGAAATGCAATTGCTTTGGCAGCAATGATATGCTCTAGAGGTCCACCTTGAATACCTGGAAAAATATTAGAATTTATTTTCTTTGCCCATTCTTCAGTCATGAGGATTAGTCCACCTCTAGGTCCTCTCAATGTCTTATGAGTTGTTGAAGTAACTAGGTCAGCATAACCAATTGGAGTAGGGTGAACTCCAGCAGCAATTAAACCTGCAATATGTGCCATATCAACAAGAAGGTATGCGCCTACTTTATCAGCAATTTCTTTGAACTTGCTAAAATCTAATAATCTTGGATAAGCAGAAGCACCTGCAATAATTAGCTTGGGTTTGTTTTTTAGTGCGACTTCTTCAACATGGTTATAATCAATAAGTTCAGTTTTTTCGTTGACACCGTAAAAGCAAGTTTTAAATAGTTTACCTGAAAAGTTAACGGGGCTTCCATGAGTTAGGTGTCCTCCCTGAGAAAGATCCATACCCATGATGGTATCTCCATGATTAAGCATAGCAAAGAAACATGCCATATTTGCTTGAGATCCTGAATGGGGTTGGACATTAGCATAATCAGCATTGAATAATTTTTTTAATCTCTCAATAGCTAACGTTTCAATTTGATCAACGTACTCACACCCATCGTAATATCTTTTTCCTGGATAACCTTCAGCGTACTTATTTGTGAGAACTGAACCTTGTGCTTCCATAACTGCTTTAGAGCAATAATTCTCAGAAGCAATTAATTCAATTCCATTAAATTGTCTCTTGCTTTCTTTTTGAATAAGTGAGTGGACTTCAGGATCAATTTTTTCAATATACATTTTATGCCTTCTTAAAAATTAAAGTAGAGTTTGTTCCACCAAAGCCAAATGAATTATTTAATGCAAAATTAATTTCTTTGTTAACGGCCTTGATTGGAGTGTAGTTTAAATCACAATCTGGATCTGGGTTCTCTAAATTTATAGTAGGAGGAATGATATTTTCCTCTATCGCTTTGATACAAAAAATACTTTCTAGGGCTGAAGCAGCACCAAGTAAATGCCCTGTCATTGATTTTGTAGACGAAATATTTAAGTGATAGGCGTGCTGATCGAAAACAGATTTAATGGCCCTCGTTTCAGCAATATCTCCAATAGGAGTGGAAGTTCCATGGGCATTAATATAATCAATTTTAGAAGCTTCAATATTTGCATCTTTGAGAGCAGCTTTCATCGCTTCAATTGCACCTATGCCTTCAGGGTGAGGAGCAGTGATATGATGAGCATCAGCAGAAGCTCCAGCTCCAGCTAGTTCTGCTATAATTCTTGCATTTCTGTTTTTTGCTTTTTCTAAATTTTCTAAGACAAAAACACCTGCACCTTCACCCATTACAAACCCGTCTCTTTCAAGACTAAAAGGACATGAAGCCATAGTTGGATTTACTTCTCTTTTGGATAAAGCTTTCATCGAGTGAAAACCAGCAAAAGTTAACTTGGTTATCACTGCTTCAGATCCACCCACAACTGCCACATCTAAGACACCTGCTTCAATAAGGCGCTTAGCTGTTTCAATCGCATGACCACTTGAAGCACAAGCACTCGATATACTAAAGTTGCTACCTTTTAAGTTATATTTTATTCCGATTAATCCACTTGCCATATTTGGGATAATACTAGGTATAAAAAAAGGACTAGTCCTTGCTCTTTTTTGATTTAAAAATTTTCTATAACCAGATTCAGTAGCAGGAAAGCCTCCCATACCTACACCAAGAATACATCCCATTTTAAAGGGATCATAATTTGAATTTTCAATTAAATCAGCTTGAGCTAAAGCTTCGTGCGTAGCATGAAGAGCGTAATGAATGAATAAGTCGAATCTATCTTGTTCTTTTTCAGATAAAATAGAATCATTTATTTTAAAGTTATCAATGTAAGATGCAATTTTTACTGGATAATCAAATTCAATTTCATCTTTAAATCTATCATTAAGATTTTTTACAGATGATTTTCCTTCAATAAGATTTTTCCATATTTCATTAACAGAAAATCCTAATCCAGAAATTGCTCCAATGCCCGTGATTGCAACTTTATTTTTAATGAACGTCCTTTGATTTTAAGTATCCGACGACATCTTCTACAGTTTTTAGTTTCTCAGTATCTGTTTCAGGAATTTCAATACCAAATTCATCTTCCATTTTCATCATCAACTCAACCATATCAAGTGAATCTAAATTAAGATCATCAATGAAGTTTGTATTTGCTTGAATTTTACTAGTTTCGATTTTTGTAGCTGCACTAACTAAATCTATGATTTTATTCTGAATTTCCATAATAAACCTCTATATATAGTATTAAGTTTAATTAAATTTCGAGTAATCTAGTGAAACTGTCAAGATCGAGATTTTGAATACTTTCTTTCTCAAATGATACGACTCGTAAGGATCTGTTTGTTTTCTTAATTAAAGCAGATGTAACACTTCCAGGTCCCATATCAATAGTTATTGAATCTTCGGGTATTCTCATAACGCTTTGAGTCCAAAGTACAGGAGAAGAGATTTGCTGAATTAAATTATTTTTAATTTTTGATTGGTCTTTTGAAGAAACAATCTCTGAATTTACATTCGCTATATATTGAAATTTTAAATGACCTAATTCTAAGTCAGAAATAGGATCTTTCATTTCATCTTGAGCTTTTTTCATTAAAGGTGAATGAAAAGGAGCAGATACTTTGAGTTCTACTGTTCTATAAGGGGCTTCATAGTTTTCATCTAAGTATTTTAAAAATTTATCACAAGCTTCTTTGTGACCGGAAATAACTATTTGTCCTGGAGTATTGAAGTTTGCAGGTACGACTTGAAAATTATCATCAGAAACTTCTTGGCAAATCTCTTTAATTACTTTTTCATCAACTCTTAAAATAGCATGCATAGATCCAACTCCAATAGGAGTAGCATTTTGCATGGCCTTTCCTCTTTTTGAAGTAAGAATGACTCCATCTTTAAATCTAATGACTTCTTGAGAATAGAGTGCAGCATATTCGCCGATAGAGTGACCAAGGGATGTATACTCATGAATTTCTAAATTCTTTAAATAATTTGTAACTATATCAGAGCATATACAAGAAATAGTAAAGATTAAGGGTTGAGTGTATTCAGTTAATTTTAATTTCTCTTCAGGCCCTTCTAAACATAAATTTTTAACATCGTATCCAAGTACTTCAGAAGCTATTTCAAACTTTTTATTTGCAATGCTTTTAAATGGGCTTTCTAAAATAGATTTTCCCATTCCAACTGATTGGGACCCTTGACCTGGAAAAGATAAAAAAATATTTTTCATTAATATGTAAGAAGTAACGTAGCAGAAGTTAAACCTGAACCAAAAGTGGTTAAAAGAAGTTTATCACCTCTTTTTAACCTTCCTTCAATTAAAGCTTCACTTAAAGCTACAGGAATTGTCGCAGAAGAAGTATTTGCATATTTCTGAACATTGATCATTACTTTTTCTTTAGGAAATTCAAATCTTCTCGCAACCGCTTCGATAATTCTTAAGTTTGCTTGATGAGGAATAAATAAATCGATCTCTTCTTTAGTCGTTCCAGTTTTTTCTAAGAGAGCAGCACATTGATGGGCCATAGTTTTTACGGCAGCTTTGAAAACAGCTTGTCCATTCATTTCTACAAGATCAGGATTTTCTTTATCTACAAAGAAAGGATCCCTTGCCATGCCACTTTTTTTAATTAAATCCTCTTTTTTAGTTGAATCAGATTGAAGAAAGTTTGCATGAAATTTTGATTTATCATTATCGGATCTAGAAAGAATAACTGCTCCCGCAGCGTCTCCGAATAAAACACATTTAGATCTATCTAACCAATTATTATAACTACTAGTAGTTTCAGATCCAATAACAAGAATATTTTTATAAGTGCCGTTTTCTATTAAAGAATTTGCCATCACCATGGCATAGATCCAACCAGTACAAGCTGAATTAACATCTAAGCAACCACAATGATTTGTAATTCCAAGTAAGTCTTGAACTAATGTCGCAGAGTTAGGGAAATTATAATCAGACATTGTCGAAGAAAATAAAATGAAGTCTATGTCGTTTGGCTCTAGATTTGCATTTTTTAATGCCATCTTCGCAGCGTGAGCTGCCATCGTTGATGGGTATTCATTTTTTTCAGCCTCTGAAATTCTTCTTTCTTTTATCCCAGTTCTTTCAGTGATCCATTCATCACTAGTTTCAAAAAACTTTGTTAAATCGTTATTAGTATAAACCTTCTCAGGAAGGTAATGACCAGCACCAGAAATTTTTGAATTATACATTTAAATTGGACTCGAACTTACTCTTCAGTTTCTTCTTCGTTATCTCTAACTTTGATAGCGAAAACTTCTCTACCTTTATAAGTTCCACAGCTAGGGCATGCATGATGAGGTAAAGTCATGGCACCACAATTTGCACACGATGCTGTATGCTTTCTATACATTTTGTGATGTTGTCCAGCTCTTCTCAAACCTTTTCTTCTAACACTAGTTCGTTTCTTAGGAACTGCCATAACTTATCTCCTATAATAATAAAGTCTTGCTACATTACTTAATTTATAAGGATATTGTCAATAAGCGTTACGTGAAGTTCTTGATGCAGAACATAAAAAAAGGGCAGATTCCTCTGCCCTTAATTAATTGAGATATTTTGACTACTTACTTACCAGGCGCCACCTCTTGATCCTCCTCTATAAGATCCACCTCTGTAGGAGCCACCTCTATAATGTCCTCTTCTTCCAGTAAAATTATAAACGGCCTGTGCTAATTCACCATCAACAAAGTTCGCACATTTTATAACTTCTTTATATAAATGATTACTTGCATGAAATAGTCCTTTGGCTCGACTTAGCATATCTAAATTCGAATGGAGATCTCTTGCATCCATTTGTAGTTCTCTAAAGGCATTAATGATTGCCATTTTTGAATCCATATCTCTACCCGAGAAATAAACTACTTTTAAAAATGCATAAGCAGCACCCTCAAAAGCGTTTACCTTAAAGAATGCTTTCATTTCCATAGAGTTTTGATATCGACTATCGAAATAGGAATTTGTTCTATGTAAATAATCTTCAATATAACCAGTAAATCTTTGTGATCCGCTTAAGAGCATTTGCGCTTTATCCATTAAAACTCTTTTACTTCCCATTTGGTTACCATAACCTCCACCATGATGACCTCCACCTCTAGGTCCACGTTGGGCCATCGCTAAATTCATTGATAAAAATAAAAAAGTTAAAATTCCAAGTAATCTCATTTTTTCTCCCTTTCCAAAAATAGAAATGAGTACACTTGTGTAGTGATTTACTAGCACCCGTGATGAACTCCTTTCATACTTGCCTTAATCTTACTTGAGCAAAGTTGGTGCCATGTTTACTGGCTTTAATTTTCTTTAGCTTAGTTGCGTTGCAAGAAAAGAGGGCAAAATGCACTGACTAAATGGCCATAGTGGTGGTGTTTTGGGGTTAAATAAATTAAATCAATCGGTTAATATTTTTTTGTGAAGAAAATCAATGCTAATTTTGATAATCAAATTTTATCGGAAGAATGCCCCACCAATCTAAAAATTGAAGTTTTAAACTCAAGCCATGTTGATGGTGTAAATGTACTCAAATCATTTAGAGATAAAATCTCATTAGATAAAATTAATCTAGAGACTTTAAAAGAACTGAGGCATGCTTCACTTGAAAATAAATATTTAGTTTATATTGGGATGATTGAAAAGTACGTAGTGGGTTTATGTAGGCTCACGCTTTATGGAGGGATGGAGAAAAATAGATATTCCTCTCCCGAAGGTTGGTGGTTTCAAGGAGTTCTTATTCATCCAGCTCATCGTAGAAAAAATATTGCAAGAGAACTCACGCACTTTCGGTTTGATTTGTTAAGAGAAATGAAGGTTCCTTACGTATTTTCAGCAGTTGAGCTCAATAACTTAGCTTCAAGAAAAATGCATGAGAGATTTGGATTTGAATTAGTTAAGTTATCAGGAGGAAAATTTAACAGACCATTTGATGATGGGAGTGGTTATATTTTTAAAAAGGAGTTAGAAGGATGAAGATAAAACTGGAACCAGTTGGCTTTGTATTTAGCTCAAGAAGCGAGGTTCAAGATGATTCTTGGGACTCGGTTAAATCATATATAGACTTAACTAATAATTTTTCGGAGAAATCATTGCTTGGGCTATTAGATTTTTCTCATGTTGAAATTATTTTTTACATGCATAAAGTTGTCGAATCAAAAATCCAAACAAAGTCCCGATACCCGAGAAATAACAAAGATTGGCCAGAGGTTGGTATTTTTTCACAGCGTGGTAAAAATCGACCTAATAAAATTGGTCATACTATTTGTGAGTTAATTCATGTGGATAAAAGTCGTCTATATTTAAAAGGTTTAGATGCAATCAATGGGACACCTGTTTTGGATATCAAACCATGGGTAAATGAGTTTGGACCAAGAGGTAAAGTTAAACAGCCTCGATGGATAAGTGAGTTAATGGCAGGATACTGGTAAACATAACAATATCGACTTGTAGTATATACCAGTATATACTGTTGAATGTTGTTAAACTTTGTCGATTTATTAAAAAAAGAAGTAACCCTACTCAATTTGGATTCAATGTGGCTTGTGTAGAGGGAGTGAATCCTTTTGACTTTAAATCATCGGAAATTTCTATTGGCGATGGTGCTTCTCAGAGCTTAATTCAATGAAATATCACTTTAGAACTAATAGACTTTCAGTACGTCTCTATAAAAAATCAGACTTTCAAATTTGGAAAAATTCATATTTGCAACTTAGTGACCCTAAAAACAGATGGGACCAGAAGTTAAGAAATGCAGGAGAGTTTACAAAACAAAATTTCAACAAAATTATAAAAGCTCAGGATGAGAATATAGCACAAGATTCTTTTATTGATTTTATTGCGTTTGATAAGAAAGAAGAAAATATCATTGGCACAGTTTCAATAATGGATATTTCTAGGGGCGTTTTTCAAAACGCTTATCTGGGATATAGGATTTTTAATCCTTATTGGAGAAAAGGATATGGAAAAGAACTTATTGATAAAACAATTGATTTTTCATTTAAAAAATTAAAGCTTCATCGTCTAGAGGCAGGTATTCATCCTCAGAATAAAAGATCTATAGCTCTTGCAAAATCTCTTGGTTTAAGAAAAGAAGGATATAGCAAAAGAAGACTTTATCTGGACGGGCAGTGGCAAGACATGGTTTTATATGCAATCACTTCAGAAGAAAGAAGTATAAATCATAACACGGGAAAGTTGCGTCGAAATAGAAGATAAATTTATTCTTCAATCTTTGGAAAAAAATCGACATTTAAGAAAATTTGCTCGTGAAACATTTCTTTTAAATTAAATTTTCTTTTCTCTTCAAAGTAGAGTTCAAAAATTCTATCTTTGATATAAGTTTCTGTGACATCTTTATATGCATCCTCTGTCTTAATATTTTCAGGAGCAAACGCAGAAAATATTTCGAAATCAAGGTTTTGTTCCATAGGCTCAAGAGATTTTATACATCTCGTACAATAGGTGGAATTGATCTTTCCAGTTAGAAGCAAGGTTTCACCAATATTTGAATCATGAAATTTCTCTAGTTTAAACTTTAACTTCAAAAAACTAAGCTTCTGAAGAATATTCGACTCATAATCAGAGTTTTCATTTAATTCTGTCAGAATCTCTGAGACCCATTCAGAGTTGGACTGATCTAAGTCGTATTCTCCGTCTGGATTTAAAAAGATCTCTTTAGAGGAAATATTTGCTGGTAAAGATTTCATAGACGAATGAGTAAAGAAAAATTGTCACGACTTGTCAATTAATTTCATTGGATGGTAAAATTTATTAAGGCATGATGCCAAATTATAGGTAGTTTTATGGAACAATTAACTAATTCTCTTTCAGAAGTAAAACTTGGAGTTTTTTCTTCTTCGATGAACTTTGCTCAAAGTGTTTCCAAGGAATTAAGATTATTTCAAAAAATTATTCCAACTTTTCCTTCTATTAATACAGTTGTTGAAAAACTTAATACCTCCGAAGTAGATATGCTTTTTATTGATTTTGAAACTTATCAAATGATGAGTCGAATTGTTAATGGGCATCCAAAAGTGAAATCGAAAGAAGTCCTAATTATTTTATGTAAAGAAGCCAATCAATCTTTAGCAGATTCTGACTTAGATTTAAATGAGTGTGGGCAGAGTATCTATCAAATAATTAACTTAGATAATGATTTTACTTTTCAAGTTCAATCTCTTTTATCTTGGTTAACTCATCATAAACTTTCTAAAAATTTAGAAAGATCAAGACTGAGAGAAATGAATATTATTAGGGATAAATATGATGAAGCTTGGGGGGAATTAAGAAATACTGAATCAAAGTCTTCGCAATTTAAATATCTCTACGAAATGATTTTAAAACTTCGATCTAAAGAAATTTTTAGTTTAGAAAATTTAATTGATGAGTTATCGAAAGGTCTTTCTAATTGGAGATCAGTGAACTCTTTTTCATATTATTTTCTTTCTCTTTCTCAGAGAAATTTAATTAGTCGGCCGATAACATGTTCTAAGCAAGTAGAGTTGCCTTCTATTGAATTAGGTGAAACTTGCAAAGCAGGAATTTCAGGATTTCATCAAGAGCAAGCTTATCAAGTAGTTTTTGAAGAAATGGGTATTGAAACGATTGCTCTAAGAATTGAAGGATTACATAAATCTCCAGATTTAATTTGCTTTATTAATCTTAAGAAAGAGGTTTTTGATTCTATCAATCAAGATGAATTCAGTTGGGATATGGTTGAGAATTCATTAAGCCATATTTATAGAGGCTTGCTTATTCAAGATGATTCAACTGAAGAAACTGCATCTTTTATTCCAATATGGGATGTTCTTTCTTTGATGGATGATCAATCTTCAAGAGATTTAGGTTATAAATTTTTTAATATTGATCTACTAAGCTTTAATAGATTTATTTCTAAAAATCAGCATACTAAATTTCGATGGAATGATTTTTTTAGAGATGTTTTAGTGGAGTTGTCTCAAAAGCTTTCGAGTGAATCGAAAATATCTACTTTTGGTTCCAGCCATATAGTGATTATGATTCCATCAATTTCTATAGATAGTGAATTTCAAAAACTTAAAAAGATTATTGATGATGTTTCTTTTTGGAAATATTTCTCTGATTCTAAGCTTGTAATGCCTAGTTATGTCTATCCAAGAGTTAACTTGGTGCCTAGGAGTTCATCATTTTACATTAGTAAAATTTTATTCGGTGATGGATCTAAAGAAGAGGTCGTAAGAATTCATGAGAATTCATTCCCAACTAAACGTTTATAAATCTAGATTAGATCATAATATTAAACTTATTTCTGAAGTCTCAGGAAATAAGAAAATGATTCCAATGCTAAAAGCCGAAGCTTATGGGCATGGAGTTCTAGGCATCATTGATTTTTTAGAAGATTATAAATCTCAAGTTTCTTATATTGGAGTTGCTTCTTTAGCTGAAGCTCAATATATAAAATTTTCCTTATCAAAAAAGACTTTTCCTATTTTTGTTTTTTCTGAACTAGGAGACTTAGAAGAAAACCAAAGTTTTTATACCGATTATGGGATTTATCCTGTTATTTCTTCCATTGCTGATTTAAAAATTTACTTAGGAAATAATGATTTAGTTAAAATTCCTCTAGTTTTAAAAATTAACACGGGAATGAACAGACTTGGTATTCCTTCCAACGAAGTTGAAACTGTAATCAATTTATTAAAAGAAAATGATGTCTCTGAAATTAATCATTTAATGTCTCACTATTCAAGTTCATATCTTGCTGACGAGAAAACAAGTGAACAAAAAAACATTTTTGAAAAAACTTTATCTGAATTTAAAAATTCAAATATTTCGATTGATGAATTTTCTATAGACAACAGTGGTTCTCTTGAGAATGATTTATCATTAAATAGTGCAACTCATATTAGGCCTGGTTTGGTTTTATATGGCGCAAATTCATCTTTTAATTCTTCAAAAAACTTGAATACTAAAATTATTTCTGATTTTGAAACTGAAATTATTAAAGTTATAGAAGTAAAAGCAGGTGAAACTTATGGGTATGGAAATACCAAAATAAAATTTGATGGTTCTTTATTAATTCTACCTCTTGGTTATGGTGATGGAATTTCGACTGGTTACTCAGGGTTAGATTTTAAAATAGGAGAGGTTAGCGCTCAGGTATTTGGCAGAGTAAACATGGACTTAACTGCTTTATTTTCAAAGGAAACTTCTTTATCGCACTTCAAAGGAAAAAAAGTAAAAATTTGGAATGAAAATAGTTTAAGTATAAATAAAATTTCCAGACATTTAAAAACTCATCCTTATGAAGTTTTTTGTATGCTTTCTAGTCGTCTTCCAAGAGTTTATCATCTAGAATAGATTGATATGCTTGCTATTAAAAATGTGTTTAATAAATTCTTTGAGATTGTAGGAGAGAATGTTCTTTCAAAATTAGAAGGAATTGGTTCATTTGCTACACATTTTTTCTCTATCATGTATTGGACTTTTAAGTCTCCTTACAGAATTAAATTATTCATTGATCAACTTTATTTTATTGGAAATAAAAGTTTATTTATTGTTGCACTGACTTCTTTGTTTTCTGGAATGGTTATTACTTATCAAACTTATATTGGAATGAAAGTGATGGGAGCCTATACATTAGTTGGGCCAATTGTTGTTCTAACTATTGCTAAAGAGCTTGCGCCAGTTTTTTCTGCAATTATTGTTACTGGTAGATGTGGTGCCGCTATGGCTGCAGAAATTGGAACCATGAAAGTTACTGAACAAATTGATGCTTTAGAAGTAATGGGAATTAGTTCTAGACAATATTTAGGAGTGCCAAGAGTTTGGGCCACAATGGTTGCGCTTCCACTTTTGAATTTAGTTTTTTTGTTTGTAGCGAATGTTGGTTCTTGGTTTGTAGGTGTTGAGTTGCTTGGAATTGAAGAAGCAAAATATTATGCAAAGTTAAAAGAATTTGTTGATTTCAATGTACTTTTAGAAGGATTAATAAAAGCTGGTGTTTTTGGTTATATAGTTGGGTTGATTGGTACTTACCATGGATTTAAAGTTCAAGGTGGGGCTGAAGGTGTAGGTAAAGGAACGAATGCTGCAGTTGTCTGGGGAATGATTGTCATTCTAATTCTAGATTATTTCCTAACTAGTTTGTTAGTTAGGTTACTTTATGATTATGGAGTTTAATTGAAGAGTGCGATAAGTTGTAAAAACATTATTAAAAGATTTGGAGAACATACTATTCTTAAAAATCTTTCAATAGAGATCCCTAAAGGGAAGATTACAACAATCCTAGGATATTCTGGGGCCGGTAAATCTACTTTAATGAAACATTTTCTTGGTTTGGTTAAACCAACTCAAGGGAGCTTAACTGTTTTAGATCAAAATGTTCCCACCCTCAGTGATGATGAATTAAGAAAATTTAGAAAGAGATTCGGGATGCTTTTTCAATATGCCGCTCTGTTTGATTCATTAACTACATACGAGAATATTGCATTTCCGTTAAAAGAATTTACTGACTTAAATAAAAATGAAATTTTAGAAAGAGTAAAAGAGCTTTTAACTGCAGTCGGTCTTAATGAAGATAGCTTATATAAATTACCTTCAGAGTTGTCTGGTGGGATGAGGAAAAGAGTTGGTCTTGCTCGGGCCTTGGCGCTAAAACCAGAAATTTTATTGTATGATGAACCAACAACTGGATTGGATCCAATCACTACTAAAATGGTCAATGATTTGATTACTACAACTGGTAGAACTGAGAATACAACAGAGTTAACTTCTGTGATTATCTCTCATGATATACAAGCTACATTAAAGATTTCTGACTATATTGCTTTCTTGGAAAAAGGAGAAATTATTGAGTTTTCTCCGACTGAGGAATTTAAAAATACTACACACCCTACAATTAGAAAGTTTTTAGATTTAACGACACATTAGGGTATGATAGACTTTATAGAAACTAAGACTAAGAAAACTAGGAGAGTTTTTGAAAGAGATTAAGGTTGGATTATTTACGGTTTTAGCTTTGGCCTGTCTAGCTTATATGACTATGAGAGTGACAGCTGATAATGCAATGTTTGGAAAATTTGTTCGTTATAAGACTTTAGTTAATGATGCTGAAGGTTTATTCAAAAAAAGTTTGATCAGAGTAGCTGGTATTGAAGCCGGATATGTTGAAGATATACAACTTGCTGACGACAAAGCACTTGTAACATTTGTCATTCAGAAAAGATTAAAAGTTACACCAGATTCAATAATTAAAGTAAAGTCTGTTGGTTTCCTTGGTGATAGATATATTGATTTATATCTAGGTAATCCAAATCTTGAAAGACTTCCTAAAAATTCAATTATTAAAGTAGATGAAGGTGGTGGATTAGATAAAGTAACGGAGTCTGCTGGTAATAGTCTTGAATCTTTACAAGAGATCATGGAGAAAATGAAAGAAGCTATTCAAAATGATCAAACAGACAATGCTCTTAGAGATATTGTTAAAGATATGAGAACGACAATGCAAGCTCTAGCAAAGATGACTGCAGGAAATCAGCAAGCTATTTCAAGTATTGTTAAAAATCTTGATGTTGCAACTAGAGGTATGGGGCAGCAGTTTGATACGAATAATCCTAATTCGGTATTAAATAAGATTTCAGAGTTATCAGATGTGATTGCAAATTTTAAAGAAGCTTCAAATAGTATTAAAGAGATCATGGCACATATCAATGCTGGACAAGGTACTGTAGGAAAGTTTTTAAAAGACGAAGAAACTGAAAATCAAATCACAGATACTATTGCAAATGTTAATAAGCTTGTTAATAGAATTAATTCTATAGAAGCAGATCTTTCAATCTACTCTGGTTACAATAATGATCATGGATCATATACAGAGTTTGGAATGGATTTATATCCAACTCCAGAAAGATTTTATCGAATAGGTGTAGCAGTAAGTGATTTTGGTCCTGAGTCAAAGACAGAAACTAGAACAAAAACTACTGTTGCTGGAACAACTACAGTTGTGGATAAAGAAGAAATTGATCAAAATTCATTATTAGTTAATGCTCAAATTGGTAGAAATTTTCATAACTTCGGTGTAAGAGCAGGTCTAATTGAAACAACAGGTGGGGCTGGTGTTGATTATCATTTAAAAAAATTAGGCACAAAACTTTCAGCTGATATCTTTGATTTCGGTAATAGTAATGGTGCAAATTTGAGAATTTCTTCAGATGTACGAGTATGGAATGTTGTTTATGGAAGAGCAACTTTAGAAGATACATTAAACGATAGCCGAAGTTTTACAGGAAGTGTGGGATTAAGATTCTCTGATGAAGACCTTGCTTCTTTCCTTGGGTTATTTGCAAGATAAACAAAGGACTGTTTGGTGTCTGAGATTAAATGGATGATTAGGACAAGACATAATCATCTACTAGGACCTATTTCAAAATCAAAATTATTAGAGCTACTTGATAGTGGTTCTCTTGATCAAGAAGATGAAATTTGTTCTGGAAATGGATACTGGTTCAAAATCAAAGAAACTGAGTTCATCAATAGATTTGTTAAAGGTGCAGAGATTCAAGGCTTTAACCCAGTAAGTGAAGCCCTGACTGAACAAAGAGTAAGAGAAGAAGAAAAGCATAAAAATAGATTGGATGATTTGATAAAAAAACAAACTCATACTGAAAGAGATGTGACGCAAGTTATTTCTCTTGATCAATTGAATCAATCTGTTGAAGCACCAGTGGACATTTCGGAAAATAAAAAAGTCATTATTCAAAATTTAAACAAACAGGTAAAAAAAGAAGAAAGAATTAAAGATAAAGCTAATACGCTTAAGACCAATGTTGAATATAAGAAAATCCAAAGAGCAAGAATTGAAGAAAGTAGTGTGCATTATCCTTTTTGGTCTAGAATTATAGTGGTGAGAACTTTTCTAATATTATTCTTACTAATTTTAATTTTCATGTTAGTAAAGGGTGTTGATGTTGTTGATTTTATTTCTTCTGCTCAGGCCCAAACATTTAGTAAAGAAGAGGGCACACTCTCTGAAAAGATAGAATATTCTTATGAATCTTCAGAAATGAAGTTTATTCCTATTTTAGGATTTAATGGATTTAGAATAGAAAGTGAATTCTTAGAAGAAGAGTTCGAATGTGATGATGTTTTTGAAGTGGAAAGAATGTACTTTAATCGATTTAACTCTAAAAAAAAAGTCTGAATATTTGCTCTTGGCAAAAAAATAAAATTCTTAAGAATGAAAAAGTGGATAACTCAATATCCACTCATTTTGAATCCTATAAAAAAAAGAAACCATCACTTAACCGATATATTGATATTGTTAAAAAGATAGGGCCTGCTAAAGATTTATTTTTTAATTTATTTGAAATAAGTATTCATGTTGAAAATAAAAGATATGACAACGTCGAAAAATCAATTAAGGAGTTAATTTTATCTCCTATCCTTCTTAAATCACTTCAATCTCAAAATAATCAGGTCAGTAAGGAACTTGATGAATATATGTTTAAATGCTTTAAAATTTTAAGAAATAGATTGAATAAAAATGCACTAACATCTTTTATTAAATATCTTAGCTTTTTTAATTGGGAAGGATCAGAATTAAAAACTATCAACCTTATCAAGGAATTAATTTCTGAGATTAAGATTGATAAATCCCAATTTAATCATTCTTATTGGGGATTCCCACATTTAAATATTTGGATCAGTGATATTTTTAAATCTGAAGAATATGCTGGATATATGAAATATTATAATATTTATTTTCAATATTATTTTAAAAAAGAAAATTTAATAAATATTATTAACTCAGCATCTTCTTTAATGCCTTATACTTATAAAAGTATCTATTTCAAAGCTTTGAGTGATTTTTCAAGTGGGCTAAGTAAATCAAGTTTACCAACTGATCAAATTATTTATTTTTCTCTTTGTGAATATCAGAATCTTCAAGGGAAAGAAATAGGTGGTAAAAAGCTTATTGATGAAAATTGTCTTTCAAATAAAAGAGAGTTCTATCAAAAGTTAAATAAGACTGCCCCGAATACATCTCTAAAAAACTATTCTGTTTTTAAGTTAATGGAACTAGGAGATTTTAGAAATTCTTATCTATGATTAAATACTCTCAACCTGAATTTTATAGATTTAGCCAAAGTTCTGTTCAGCTTTCAGAATTTGCTTTTAAAAATAAAAAATATACTAAAAAAGTTTTAGTATATGATATTTTTTCTGGCTCAGGAGTCGTAGGTATAGAGTATGTACTTAGACTAAAATCAATGATTGAGAAAGTTTCCTTTGTAGAGTTACAATTTGATTTTAAGAATAATCTTCAAGAAAATATTGAAAACTTCATTCCGGAAATCAAGAGTGAAATTTTTATTCAAAATTTTTTTCATCTCAAAGAGATTAATGCTGACATTATTTTAATGAATCCTCCATTTTATTTGAATAAAACTGTTAGAGAACCTCTCGATTATCGACGTAAACTTGCAAATATCTGTATAGGTTTTAATTTTTATGAATTAGAAAAGCGATTATTTAATATTTCAAAGTCAAATGTTGAAATTTTCATGCTAAATGTATCAGGTTTAAACGTATCTTTTTTTAATTTAAAAAAAACTGAGAAGCTTTCATCTAAAGAATCTTTATATCATTTATCTAAGCTTTGAATATAAATAGAGATTAGAGAATCTTTTATTTCGGGGTCACAATCCTTAAATACAATTTCAGCTTTTTCTAATTTTTTCTTAACTTCAGGATCAAACTTATTAAATGAAATTTTCTTGAAATCCTTAGATTTTTGCTCATTTTTATATTGAGCTTGTTCTTTAAAAGCTTCTTCTGAAAAAAAGAATTTTAGTTTGTGAAAATCTCTTCTTAGGGCCGGCGAAAATTGGTGAATTTTATGAATTAGCTCCTGCTCCATTAATCTTAAATGCTCTGCATATAAACTATGATTCACAACAATATAAAGAGTATTTCTTGAAATTCGTTGAGGTAAAGTGACTTCAGAAAGGTTTTTTCCTACGATTTGAGGCCAATCTTTTATCAATTCTATAAAACTAAGAGGAATCCCTCTTTTCGATTGATTATAGTTGTACTCTTTCTTGTTGAGAAATTGTCCTATTTTTTTTAACATAGCCTATGCGTCTTTTATCACTTTCCTTAGTGTTACTATTTATTTCTTGTTCTGGATATAAAATTGCTAAGAATGATAATAATTTTAAGAAATATGGTGTGAAAAGTATTTCTATTCCTATGTTTTACAATCAAAGTATTTTGCCAAACGTTAGTTCAGTGTTTACCAAATCTTTCACTAAAGAATTAAATTCTATTAGAAATTTGAATATTAAATCACCAAACTCAATGACAGTCGACTCTTATTTTGTTGGCATTGTCAGGTCTGAGAAATATGAGAAGAATGTTATCCGAAGAAATTTATCTAACCGAATAAAAGATATTACTCCTCTTAATGCTCCCAATAATGAGAATCTTGTCTCGATAGGGAATTCTTTAAAACTTACTGTGGAAGTTTTTTTAATTAGAAGATCTCCTGACTCTAAATCTTTAATCGCAAAATTAAGAGAGCAAGAGTTCCCTGAACTAATTAGGCAACATCCTTCTATTATCTTAAGAAGGTCAATCCCAATCTCGTATAATTTTATTCGAGAGATTTATGACTCCTCTGACTCAGTAGTGAATGCTACACAATACTACGGAACCCTTGAGAAGGTCTTAGATAAAGTCTCTGTAAAGGCTGCTTCTGATTTTAGAGACTCTATTGATTATGTTTTCTAGTTTTCTTCCAGATAAAAAAATCAATATTGATGAAGTTTCATCATCAATATCAGTTTATGCTCCTTCCTCTATTTACATAGCTGATTTAGTAGGAAATTTTAAGATTAAATATTCGCCTAAGATTATTTGGGGGGCAGAGACTAATTTTCAATCATTGTTATCTGAACTTTCTAATCTTGATTTATTTTCTGTCGCTAGTTCATATTTAATTTATGACTTTGATAAAATTAAAGAAAGAAATTATGAAAAGATTGCTTCCGTTTTATCTCAAGATGGATCGAATGCATTGCTGACTTTTTCAAATAAATTAGAGTTCAACAAATTAAAAAAATTAAAGCCTAAGTTTGATCTTATTGAATTTAAACATTTTAATTTTTGGGATAATCAAAAAATTATTAATTTCTTTGAAGAGATTTTAGCCTCAAAAATTTCTAGGTCTCTTGCAAAGTATGTTGAGACTTTCCCGAAGGATGACTTGGAGAAAATTCTTAATTATTTAAAGAGATTACAGATTAGATATAGTTCCCTTGATTTAGATATTGCAAAATTTGAACAAGATGATTTTTATACAAGTTTAAATGTTTTTGATGAGTTTGACTTACTTTTGGAGAAGAAGTTTTCCGAAGTTCAATTTAAGATGTGCAATTTATATAATAACGCTAATAAAGATTCAATTTTTTCTCTGATTGGTTTTTTTAGATCATGTATCTATAAAAGTTTTGATTTGGATCTTTTGAAAAGTAAAAGCAAGTTAAGCCTTTTTGATAAAAAAATTATTTCCCTAGATGAGAGATTCGATCAGTTTGAAAGAGAGGATTTTTTAAAGACTTTATCTGAAATTGAAATTGAATTAAAAAAAGATGAGATGTTTCTAGAAAGACTTAAAGTACTTCTTTAGCTTGATTTAGAAGTCTTCTGATAAGCTCTGAAGCACTGTTTACAACTTTAGAAAGTTCAAAAGAGCTTTTGGGATTGTTTTCACTATATCTTTTGTCTATTTCATTTAGTGTTAATTCACTCATATGATAATAGACATCATTTACTTTCTTAGAATTAATTTTATTCACAAGATAATTTACTTCTTCATTTAACTCATAGTCTGAAAAGTTTGAAATAAGCTGTTTGTAGTTTAAAATCTTTTCTGATCTTTTCGCTTTTTCTTTTTTGAAATCTAGAACATCTGCATTGTGATTTGTCATAAATATTTAATATAATTACTCATTCAAACTGAAAATATTAAATTTCTTTTTTTCTCTATCTTGAGTAAAAAATACATTAAACGCGATTTGTTAATTATCGGGTAATAATTACATTTTTCTTCAAAATTTAAGTTAATAATTCTGCACACTTTCCGATACATATAAAAAGGAAAAATATGAATACTAAGATGTACATTCCAAATCCGGTTGTTATTGAGCAAACTGCTAGAGGTGAACGGCAATATGATATTTATTCTAGGCTTCTATTAGATAGAATTATTTTTTTGGGAACTGAGGTAAATGATGCAGTTGCAAATCTATTAGTAGCTCAAATGTTGTTTCTTGAGCAAACAGATGCTTCAGCGCCTATTCACTTTTATATAAACAGTCCGGGGGGAAGTGTTTATGCTGGATTGGGAATTTATGATGTCATGCAACATATTTCTTGTCCTGTTCATACTTACTGCGTTGGAATCGCTGCTTCAATGGGCTCATTACTTTTATCAGCTGGTCATAAAGGTCATAGATCTGCTCTTCCACATAGTAGGATAATGATTCATCAACCGCTAGGTGGAGCTAGGGGACAAGCTTCAGATATCGAAATTCAAGCGAGAGAAATTTTAGATTTAAAGAAAAGACTTTATAATATTTATGTCCATCATAATAGTGCAGATAAGTCTTATGAGGACATGGAAAAAGCCTGTGATAGGGATAATTATTTAAGTGCTGAGGATGCTCAGGGGCTAGGATTAATTGATAATGTAATTAGACCTAAAGGTAAATCAGAATAAATAGGAATTTAAATGGTTTTAAAAAATAGTAATTTGAAGTGTAATTTTTGTGGAAAAAACAGAAAAGAAGTTAAAAAGTTGATTGCTGGTTCGGGTGTTTATATTTGTGATGAATGTATTGATTTATGCAATGACATTATTAAGGAAGATCAGATTAAAACTGTATCTAAAGATGTTATTGATGGTGTGCCTAAGCCTCACGAAATTAAAGAACATTTAGATCAGTATGTTATAGGTCAAGATAGAGCAAAGAAAATTATTTCTGTTGCTGTTCATAATCATTTTAAAAGAATTTCATATAATAATAATAATAAATCTGATGGAGTTGAACTTGCTAAGTCTAATATACTTTTAGCAGGACCAACTGGTAGTGGTAAGACTCTTCTTGCTCAGTCATTAGCTAAATACCTTAATGTTCCATTTACAATTGCAGATGCTACATCATTAACTGAAGCAGGATATGTTGGTGAGGACGTTGAAAATATATTGGTGAGTTTATTACAAAATTGTGATTATAATGTTGAGAGGGCCTCTAGGGGAATTATCTATCTTGATGAAATCGATAAAATTGCAAGAAAATCTGATAACCCTTCCATTACAAGAGATGTATCTGGTGAAGGTGTTCAACAAGCACTTTTAAAACTTATCGAGGGAACTGTAGCTTCTGTTCCTCCTAAAGGTGGAAGAAAGCATCCTCAACAAGAATTTATTCAATTAGATACGACTAATATTCTTTTTATATGTTCAGGTGCATTCGTCGGCCTGAAAGATATTATAGAAAAAAGAAAAACGAAAAGACCGATGGGACTAAATTCTAAAGAGAAACAAGTTTCAAAATCTACAATCGAAGAACTTGGAGGGATTGAGCCTGAAGATTTAAGTAGATTTGGTTTAATTCCAGAGTTTATTGGTCGACTTCCAGTTAATGCACTTTTGCAAGAACTTGATGAAGATGCTTTAGTCCAAATTCTTACAGAGCCTAAAAATGCTCTTATTAAGCAATATAGAAAACTTTTTGAGTTTGATAATATTGAGCTTGAGTTTACTTCAGAAGCTTTGAGACAGGTCGCAAGAACTGCTTTAGAGAAAAAAACTGGTGCAAGAGGTCTTAGGTCAATTCTTGAACAGACTATGTTAGATGTGATGTATGAAATTCCAAGTAATTTCAAGGTTTGTAAATGTATAGTGACTGAAGATGCTATTAAAGGACTTGAAAGACCTCAATTGATAGAAGGTGAGAAAAAAGACTTTTCTTCTAATGAAGTAGAGCAAAAGCCTAAGCCTTCTCATTT
>JAHDHG010000008.1:28479-33931 GCA_020631435.1 Bacteriovoracaceae bacterium
ATCATAATTTTCTAACTTTTTCTTAAATTCTACCCTGTAGAAATTATGGCCCCACAAATTTTCCTAGCTTAGGAGAATATGAAAATCATGCGAAAATATACTTAGGTTAGTTGTTCATGGATGAGCAGCTTTCAGGCACAAGGAGGAAGAATGTCTGATACCAAAAAAAATACATTTCCACTTTTACCCTTAAGAGACGTCATTATTTTTCCACACATGGTTGTCCCTTTATTTGTAGGAAGAGAAAAATCGATTGCTGCATTAGAAGAGGCTTCAAAAAATGGGAATGAGCTGTTTCTTGTAACTCAAAAAGACGCATCTGTTTTAAATCCGGAAAGAGAAGATGTTTATGACATAGGAACTGTGGTTAATGTCATTCAAATGCTTAGGCTTCCAGATAATACTGTAAAAGTTTTAATCGAGGGTAAGTATAGAGCAAAAATTGATTCATTTAATAATACTGCGAGTGGTTACAATGCTGAGGTCATTAAATGTGAAGATGAGTCCCATAATGAAACTGATCTGCAAGCAACAATTAGGTCAGTGAAATCTGTATTCGAAAAATACGTGAAGCTAAATAAAAGAATTCCTCCTGAATTATTAATGAGTATTTCTTCAATTGAAGATGGTTCAAGGTTAGCAGATATTATTGTTGCTCACTTAACAATGAAGATTAAAGAGAAGCAAGAAATTTTAGATTCTATCGTTGTGGAAGATAGACTTCAGAAGTTACTTGGAAAAATGCAAGCTGAAATTGAGATCATTAATGTAGAGAAAAAGATTAGATCTAGAGTAAAGTCTCAGATGGAGAGATCTCAAAAAGAGTATTATCTCAATGAGCAAATCAATGCAATTCAAAAAGAACTTGGTAACAAGGATGATGGCAAGAGTGAAATCAATGATATGAAGGCGAAACTTGAGGAAAAGAACATGCCTCAGGAAGCGAGAGAGAGAGTTGAGAAAGAACTTAGGAGACTTCGTTCAATGTCGCCAATGTCTGCGGAGTCTGCAGTGGTGAGAAATTATATAGATTGGATGTTAAGTCTTCCATGGGAAGAGTATACAGAAGAAGATAATAATGTTGTTAGAGCTAGAGAAATCTTAGATGAAGAACATTATGGTCTTCAAGATGTTAAAGAAAGAATCATTGAATATTTATCAGTTAAGAAATTAGCAGGTGAAGATTCTAAAGGTGTTATTCTTTGTTTAGCAGGTCCTCCAGGTGTGGGTAAAACTTCTATAGTAAGATCGCTTGCAAATTCAATGAATAGAAATTTTGTAAGAATCTCGCTAGGTGGAGTAAGAGATGAAGCTGAGATTAGAGGACATAGAAGAACTTATGTTGGAGCAATGCCTGGTAAAATTGTTCAAGCCCTTAAAAAAGCAAAATCTTCTAATCCTGTAATTTTATTAGATGAAATAGATAAAATGAGTAGTGACTTTAGAGGAGATCCTAGTTCTGCGATGCTTGAAGTTTTAGATCCAGAGCAAAATGTAAATTTTGCTGATCACTATATTGAGATCGAATATGATTTATCAAACGTTATGTTTATTATGACTGCAAATGATATTTCAAAAATACCTGGACCATTAAGAGATAGAATGGAAATTATTGATATTCCTGGTTACACACCTCTTGAAAAACAACAAATTGCTAAAAATTACCTTATAAAAAAGGCAGCTAAGCATAATGGTTTAAAAGATTTTAAAATTAATATGAGTGACTCTGCATTTATGAAAGTAATCAGAGGTTATACAAGAGAAGCCGGAGTTAGAGATCTTGAAAGAAAAATGAATACTGTTGCTAGAAAAATTGCAACAGAAGTCGTTGAGAATGAAATGACTCCTGAAAAGTCTTTCTCTATTAGTGAAAAATCTGTTGAGAAATATTTAGGTCCAGTCAGATTTGATTCTGAAGATCTAGATCCAAAAAGAATGGAAATTGGACTTGTTAATGGATTGGCATGGACTCCTGTTGGTGGATCTGTCTTGAATGTGGAAGTGATCACGGTTCCTGGAACTGGAAAGTTACAAGTCACAGGAAAGCTTGGAGATGTCATGCAAGAATCTGCTAAGGCCGCTCTTAGTTATGTGAGATCAATCTCTGCAAGATTAGGAATAGATCATACCTGGTATGAGAAAAATGATATTCATATTCATGTTCCAGAAGGTGCTACTCCTAAGGATGGACCAAGTGCAGGGATTACAATGGCAACTGCTTTAACCTCTGCTATAACGGGAATTCCTGTAAAGCAATCAGTGGCAATGACTGGAGAAATCACATTGAGAGGAAGAGTTCTGCCGATTGGTGGATTAAAAGAAAAGTTACTGGCTGCTAAACAAGCTGGAGTAACAACTGTTATGATTCCATTTAAGAACGCCAAAGATCTTGTGAAAATTCCAGATGAAATTAAAAATGGTTTAGATATTAATCCTGTTGAGTCATGTGAAGAAGTTCTAAAAATAGCTCTTGATCTAAGTAAGCCAGAAGAATTCATGAGAGTAGTTGGTACTTTAAAGGTCATAGACGGACAATCAGAAGATATTAAACAAGTGGCAAACTAGCCCTGCATCTCAAAATACATAGGTTTTGATACTGTTAATTTAAGATTGACAGTATCTGATCTATTTCATAGAGTATTTATCACGCAAAACCTGCATCTTAAGTTTAAATGGGGCGTTTAGCTCAGCTGGGAGAGCGCTACCCTTACAAGGTAGATGTCGGCAGTTCGATCCTGTCAACGCCCACCATTTAAATGCCTTTCTAGATAATAAAGTTAGTTTTAGTAATTTATTGTTCATTGATATTTAAGTATTTTAAGTTGTTTAAGCAAAGGAAAAAAATGAAAAAATTATTCGTACCACTTTTGTTAGTTTCTAGTTTATTTGCTAATAGTCCTAATTGTGATTTGAAAAGCAAAGAAGCAAGGTTATCGTTAAAGTCAACCCTAGAAGGCATTGGAATCTTAGATTCTGATATTTGTAAGCATTTAGATAAAATTACTTCACTAACCTTAATAAGTTCTGGTTCTAATAAATATGATTTACAGGGCTTAGTTAACTTAAAGAGATTAGTGTTACTTTTTAGAAATGAGATTTATCTAAATCCTGGTTTTTTTGAGCATGTTCCCAATCTAACAATGCTTAAGATTCATACAGACGCTCGAGATATTAAGTATGATGGAGAATATTACGATCCTGATAGCTCCATTTATTTTCACAGCGGTAGTTTTGGAAAGGAGTTAGAGAATTTAGAAAAATTTGAACTTCAAGGCTATTATCATAAAGTTGATTTAAAACTTGATAATATAAAAGATTCGAAGGAATTACTTACTATCCCATCTCAGCTATTAAAAGGAATGAAATCTCTTAAAGAATTTAAGTGGATTGTTAGTGCAATTAAAGAAGAAAAATATCCTGATGAAAAGAAAATTTATGATATAGATGATCTTTCAGTTTTTCTTGAAAATAAAAAACTAAAGTTGTCATTGGTAAATGGCAGGTTAGTGAATAGTTTATCTGAAAAGTTAAGAAAAAATAATATTTCTTATGATACTAGTTTTGTAATTCCTAAGTTTGATTTACGTGTAAAGAAATTCCTTAATCAAAATACTAATGTCATTGAAGACCATATTTATTTTTATAATGAATTTGCAGGTCTTCAATCTGCGAGTTGGAGTTTGAAAAGATCTTTTAACTTTGGAAAAAGAATCTATCTGAAAGTGAAATATAATCGATCTGCCGGACAATCTAATGGTTTAGAGTCAGGGGTATTTAGATTTAATTTTGAAAAGTATTGTTCAAATGTGCTTGATAAATCTTCAGTTTTTATAAATTCAAGTTCAAATGATTTTGAACTTTATATTAACGGGGTAAAACATGCTAAGCTTAAATGTTTCAAAAATAAAATACTTGGTGTAGAGAAAATTTAGAAATGAAAGAATAAGGGGCCTTTATTGTAGTTGTGAAATTTTGTTTTGAAAGTCTATAAAAATGAAAAATCGATTGTATTACTTTTAGCACTGATTCAGTTTTGCCATATTCTAGATTTTGTAATTGTTATGCCCTTAGGCCCTCAGTTGATGAAGTCATTAGATATCACAACATCTCAATTTGCTCTTCTAGTCTCATCTTACAGTTTTACTGCTGCCCCAGGATCTTTATTCTCTGGAATCATTATCGATAAATTTGAAAGAAAAAAATATATTCTTATTATGCTTATTCTTTTTATTGTCTTAACTTTTGCTTGTTCTATTGTCACTAGCTTTGAAATGCTTTTAATAATGAGAATTGGTAATGGAGCTATCGGAGGAATTTTGTCGGCTTCTATTCTCACTATTCTTGCAGACGTTGTTCCGGATAAAAGAAGAGGTAAAGCGACGAGTACGGTGATAGCAGCTTTTTCTATTGCTTCAATTGCTGGGATGCCTTTAGGGCTATTAATTGCCTCATCTTATGGATATAAAACAACATTTTTATTTATTTCTATTATTGCAATTCTAACATTAGTTTTAGCAGTGCTAATACTTCCTACTATCTTTAGGCAAGACGTAAAATCTTCTCAGTTACTCTATCGATATTTTTCAATATTAAAGAATAGAAAATATTTGTTCGCTTACTTTCTGCCAGCACTAGCTTCATTTGCATCCTATTTTATGATTCCATTTTTAAGTACTTTTATCATTAAAAATTTAGGATTTAGTGAAAAAGATCTAAGTCTCATGTTTTTCTTTGCAGGTTTTTGTACAATAACAAGTATGAAGGTTGTTGGGTACCTTTGTGATAAGTATAGAATTGATTTTGTCTATTTAGTAATCGGATTAGTTTCTTTTATTCCTCTCTTGTGGCTAACTCATTTAGAGACTATCTCTCTAATTGGAATGATTTTAAGTGTATGTTTCTTTCAAATGTTTATAGCGGGAAGATTTGTTCCTTGCATAACGATGGTTACAAAGGTGCCAAGTTCTGAGGATAGAGGAGCTTTCTTAAGTATTATGCATTCTATCAGATCGTTTACTAGTGGTGGTGCTGCTTTTTTATCTGGTTTTGTAGTTAAAGAAACATTAAATGGATCAATTATTGGATTTGAAAAAACAGGTTATGTAAGTATTTTTATTACTTTGCTTTCTTTTCTAGTTATGCATAAAGTTTATCGGAGTTTTTCTTTAACTAAATCTTTGAATTTAACAAATTTTTGATTAAATCCTTTAGGAACTTCCCTTATTTTAGTCTCAACTAGTTGATCAATGTAATGTGAGTTCATAGATCTTCCACACATGCCTATGGCAAAACCTAATGGTTTTTTGTAAACATATTTATAATCAAATAGATAATTAAGTCTAAGTTCAAACTCTCTTTCTAAGTTTGTAATATCTACGAAACAACTTGTTGTTTTTTTCTGTGTGATGTCACGCAATGAATAGATCGCTCTTTTAAAATCAAAGTGATATTT
>JAHDHG010000149.1:0-3470 GCA_020631435.1 Bacteriovoracaceae bacterium
GAGAAAATTGAGAATGTTGCGGTAGAAGATAGAAGTTTTAGTTCTATTACAATGTCGATGGATCCAGAGAAATTATCAGAAGCAAAGATTATTATTAAAGACTTCAGGAAGAAAATGTCAGCTCTTTTTAAAGAGGGGACTCCTTCAGAAGTTTATCAATTATCTATTCAATTATTTCCACTTTCAAATTTAGAAAATAAAAAATCAAATAAAAGGATGGTTCAATGAAATATATTATTACAGTTTTATGTTTAGTGTCTTTTACTGCTTTCTCTCATGGAGATAAAGGCAACGGCGCAGATGCATGGGTTTGTCGTGTAGATGGGAAAGTTAAGTCTGTAGAGTTGACTGATCATTATGAAGGAAAATCTCAGTGGGATACTAAAGTCAAATATAAGGGCAACCAAGATGCTAAAGAATATGTAATAGATATTCTGTCTAAAATTGAAATGTATACAGAAAACTCTGAAGGTTTTAAGGGAAAACTTGTAAGTGAAGCTTTGAAGTTGTTTTCAGATATTGAAGACTATGCAGAAACGAGAAATGAGGACTTAAAATACATTAAATTTTTTGATCTTGGAGATTTCAGTGACTCTTTTTATGAAGCAAAGAAAACAGTTCTTCATAATGGCGAAAAAATTGAATGTGAGCCATTGCAATTTATCTTTAGATCTGAAGATAGATATTCTGAGGAAAAAGAGTATTCAATTTCAAAAGAGATACTAGATATCGCCTTAGAAAATAATGACTGGGAAATGATTGCTGATGCAATAAAGCACGAAGCAATATATAAAGCCATGATTGGATTATTAAATAAGAAATATTCTGATCTTCAGTTTAGATCAAGACATATTAGATATATTAATGCAAAAACATCTAATTACTCTAAATCTTCCATGTTCAATTTCGTAGAGTTTTTGAAACTTGCGAATGCTGAGCCTTTATTACAAGATAAGAAATTCAGAGCAAATAACACATTTTTTGCAAATCCTTATGAAAAAAGTGAATACGAAAGAGTAGCTTATTATGATAAGCAAATTGGTCCAAACTTATTCAGAGTATGTAGTGTTAGAAATACATGTATCATTGTAAATAAAAATGGAAAGTATCAATCAAAAGAAACACGAAGATATGGTGGGATTTATTTGTATGCTTTTTTAAAGTCTAGAAAAAATATACTTACGAATAAATATGTTAGAATGAATTTTGATAGCCAAAGTTCAGTTGCTACTTCAAATGGATCAATTATATTTTTACCTTACTCAGGTGGAGAGATTAATGTAGAGGTAGAAGTATCTGAATTAGATGGTCTTCAAACACGACTAAGACTACATGAAATAGATAGAAGTAAGCTTGAAGATGCTACTCATGAAGATCTTTCATCACATAAAAATTCAGAGGATATAGTTTATCTTGGAAGAAGATCAGAGGGAGATAAATTTAAACTAAAGTTTAGTTTTGATTCGAAGTCATTAAGAGATTTGAAATTTAATTTAGTTGAGCTTACTTCCAATTAATCTCAGATAATATAATACTATTAGTAATTTTATAATTCGGTTCCAGCTTCTCAATTTGAACTGGGACCGATTTACCTTTATACCTGTGATGACATTCTGTAAGTTTTACCTCAGTCCCACTGGGACATAGTTTTTCAGCACAAATTTTAGCTAATTGTAAATCATGTGAGTGACAAGAATACTTGAATTCCTTGATCTCTAAAAAAATGTTAGTAGTTGTGTTTTTGGGCTGACATGTGGATGTACATTTCATTTCATCTAAAGCATAAACTGCATTCCCGCAAGTTGTCAGAGCTGTTAGAACGATTAAATGCTTCAAAATACCTCCTTGTTGAAACAATAAACCTCAAAAAGAATAACATATGTCCAATATTGGATATAATTGATATATCAAAAACAGAGTAGTTTTGCTGAATTTAGGTAATGACAAAAAATTGTGGATTTAGGCGAGCTGAGACTCAATATAATCGTCGTAAGTCATATATCTATCTTCTTTTAATTTGAGATCAATCTCAATGATTCTATTAGCAACAGTTTGAATAAATTCATGATCATGGGACGTAAACATTACTGTACCAGGGAATTTAATTAACCCATCATTGACAGCGGTAATGCTTTCTAGGTCTAAATGATTTGTAGGACCATCTAAAATTAGAAAATTTGCACCAGATAACATCATTTTAGAGAGCATGCATCTTACTTTTTCTCCCCCAGAAAGAACATCTGTTTTCTTTTGAGTTTCTTCGCCAGAAAAAAGCATCTTACCAAGAAATCCCCTCACAAAAGTTTCTGTCTGATCATGGCTATATTGTCTTAACCAATCGACAAGGTTTAATTCACCCGAATTAAAGTAAGTGGAATTATCACTTGGGAAATATGATTTTTTTATAGTCACTCCCCATTCAACACTTCCTGAATCAGGTTCAAGTTCTCCCATTAAAATTTGAAAAAGAGTTGTCTGGGCCAAGTCTTTATCTCCTAGAAGAACAACCTTATCACCTTTATTTATAGTAAAACTTAAATTATCTAAAACTTTTTCACCTTCAATAGTTTTTGATAAGTTTTCAACTTTTAAGATTTCTTTTCCAGCTTCTCTTTCCGGTTGAAAATGAACAAATGGGTATTTTCTAGAACTTGGCGGCAAGTCTTCAAGTTTTAATTTATCTAATTGTTTCTGTCTGGAAGTAGCTTGTTTGGCTTTAGACGCATTCGCACTAAACCTTTGAATGAATTCTTTGAGTTCTTTCATTTTTTCATCATTCTTTTTCTTTAAGTTTCCTCTTAGTTTCTGAGCAAGTTCTGATGATTTTCTCCAAAACTCATAATTCCCGGTATAAATTTGTATTTTCTTAAAATCTAGATCTGCTATATGTGTGCAAACTTTATTTAAAAAATGCCTATCATGGGAAATAACAATAATTGTATTTTTAAAGTCTAAAATAAAATTTTCAAGCCAAACAATTGCTTTGATATCTAAATGGTTTGTAGGCTCATCTAATAAAAGAATATCAGGGTTTCCAAATAATGCTTGAGCAAGAAGAACTTTTACTTTTTCAGCTCCCGTTAACTCCTTCATCAACTTGCTTTCATATTCATTTGGAATGCCAAGTCCAGATAGCATTACACCAACTTCAGCTTCAGCTTCCCAACCATTCATTTCAGCGAATTCAGCTTCTAACTCAGAGGCTCGCATTCCATCTTCATCAGAGAAGTCTTCTTTTGCATAAATGATGTTTTTTTCTGAGATAATATCAAATAATCTTTTATTTCCCATTAGAATGGTATTTAAGACTGTTTCTTCATCGTATTCAAAGTGATCTTGTTTTAAAACAGATAATCTCGATCCTGGGGTAATGTTTACGGTACCTGATTGTGCATCTATTTCACCTGAAAGAATTTTCATGAACGTAGATTTTCCTGCGCCATTAGCACCAATTAATCCGTAGCAGTTGC
>JAHDHG010000149.1:3480-4747 GCA_020631435.1 Bacteriovoracaceae bacterium
CCAAAACTGAGAGAGACATCGCTTGTACTGATCATTATTTATTCCTTAATTTAAGTATGATATATCATAAAGAGGATATCTTATAAAGTTGATCATCAGAGAAGATGAATGCCTCTTCAAATGCTTCCAGCAGCTCTAATCCTTCTTCTGTTATTTTTCCAAGTTCTGCAGCTTTTTCTAACTCGATTTGAGCTTCTGAAAGGTACTGAGATTCCTCATTAAATCTTTTTTGAATTTTATTTATCTCAGTCTCTGTGAAGTCATCATTTAAGCTTTCAGAGAGGCATAGGTCTCCAAAGAGTTTGTATGCCCAAAAAAACGTTAGATAAGCATGGTAAAGGCCTCTGATCGTTCTTTTCGACTTACGCCAAGGGCTATAAAAGATAAGCTCATCATCTTCGAGAATTAACTCTTTTTGGTTGAGGTGATAGTTCAGATAATGATGTCCATTTTCGTGAATCAGATCGTCCAAAAGATCAACATTATCTCTGCTCCACATATTTATTAAAGAATAACCAGGTAGTTCTTGAATTGAATAACTAACAATTGAATCTTCATTAATTGGAATAATGGCTTCGGTAAATTTACTCCACGAGTGGTAAGAAAAAGGCGAATGCTTCTTTATTTTATCCTTCGCTATTTTTATTTTGCTAGATTGATCATCAATCTTTACAGGATCAAATGAGTCCCTTGGGATAATCAGTTTGTCTTCAACTTTTAGAAATTTATATTTAGAGGCTTTTTCTAATTCATTTAGTTTTTTGCTAAATTTAAATTGAATTTCTTTTTTAGGCACGGATATATACTCAGAGTCTCCAATTTCAGGAATTGAAGTATACCTGCAATTAATAGAAAAATCAGAGTTAATTGCAATATGTATTTGATAGAAAGCAATAATTTGGTCTTCAATTCTAGAAAAATACTTTGGTGCTAAATCAATAGAAGTAGAATTGTTTATTTCTTCAAGGAATTCTTTAGAATATTCAGAATCAGTGAAGTAATCGAATATAAGTTCTTCTTCTTCATCTTCAATTAAATCATTTAAAAATAGAAGATCATTAAAAAGTTGAAGCCAATAAAAATTTATTGAGGAGAGTGAATTTAATTCAGGATCAATAAGAATTTTATTAATTTCATTAGCAAAGAAATCGCTGAAATTGGAGATCTTTGAAATTTCATCTAGGTTCTCTCTTAAGTTTAAAAGATATTCGGTGTAATCTCTTTCTAAAGAGCCTTTTAATTTATCGTATTCAGTACTATTAAACAT
>JAHDHG010000149.1:4757-5770 GCA_020631435.1 Bacteriovoracaceae bacterium
AAGTTTCTTAAATCAAGAGAGGTATTAATGAGCTATAAATTTTATCAATATTCAAAGTGTTCAGGTTGTAAAAAAGCTGAGAAGTATTTAGAGGGTAAGGGGATTAAATTCAAAAAAATTGAAATTAGAGAGATTCCTCCAACTAAGACAGAACTGAAGAAAATGCTTTCTTTTTATAATGGTGAAATAAAAAAGCTATTTAATACTTCAGGAATAGATTATAGATTTTTAAATTTAAAAGAAAAGCTTCCAGAGCTTTCCAAGGAAGATGCCATAAATTTATTAAATTCAAATGGGAACCTTGTGAAAAGACCATTTCTATTGGGAAGTGACTTTGGTGCAGTTGGATTTAAAGAAGATATTTACAAGAAAATAAAAAAGGGGAGTTAAAAACTCCCCCTTGATTATAATTTCTATCTAAGATAGGGAATTATGATAAATGCTTCGAAATAAGTTTAGCCATTTCAAACATTGTAACCTCTGCCTTTCCAAACACTGCTTTTAGTTTTGAGTCAGCAAGAATATTTCTTTTGTTCTTAGGATTTTGAAGGTCATGCTTCTTAATATATTCCCAAATTTTCTTGATAACTTGTGCTCTTGGAAGAGGCTTCGCTCCAACTACTTCAGCTAAAGCGGCAGAAATGTTAAGTGGCTTCATTAGAGCAGGGTTAACTTTTCTTTTCTTTTTAGCAGGCTTTTTCTTCGCAGCTTTTTTTGCTGGCTTCTTTTTAGCAGGCTTTTTCTTAGCTTTTTTCTTTGTAGCTTTCTTCTTCTTTTTTACAGCTTTTTTCTTTTTCTTAGTGGCTTTCTTTTTCTTCTTAGTTGTTTTTTTCTTTTTCTTTGTAGCTTTCTTTTTCTTCTTAGTTGCTTTTTTCTTTTTCTTTGTAGCTTTCTTTTTCTTCTTAGTCGTTTTTTTCTTAGCTTTCTTTTTTTTAGTTTTCTTTTTTTTTTTATTAGGTTTTTTATTTTTATTATTTTTTCTTTGTCTTCTTTTTTGAGACTTTCTTCTTAGT
>JAHDHG010000009.1 GCA_020631435.1 Bacteriovoracaceae bacterium
ATTGAAACGGCCTTTAATTGGCGTAGGGCTGCCCTAGAATTTAACTTATATCCAAGAAGAAAATTGAAAGGAGTTTATTTCAGAAAAATTTCCTTCTTCTACTTCTTCTCTTTCCAAGAAATTATACAACGTTTCTGCTTGTTTTCCAGAAAACTGAAGGAAGCTCACATTCCTCCAATTTTTCACAACATTCTCACTGTAAGATGTTTGAATACTAACCTGTGAGAATCCAGACCAAGTAAAACATACCATTAACAAACCAAAGATTGATTTCATTTTTTCTCCTTTTGAGGTTTTACGAATCCTTAGCATGTAATGAGTATAAAAATAGAAATGATGTAATTATTCCGAGTCTTTTTTTGATCCATTACTATTTCTACATTCCAAATTGAGTTTTAAACAAAAAAAGGAAAATTAATTTTAAAAAGAGGTACAAAACACAAAAGATTTTTTCAGACCATATAATAAAACTTAAAAATAAATTAATCTTTTTTCAATTTAATTTGAACTAACACATAAGGCTGAATAATTAAAAAATTAAAATTTGATTTTGAGAATTCCTCAGTGTCATCAAGAGATAGCTTTCTCAAATGATTATTCTCAAGAAGGTTTTTAATGTAATCGGTATTGTCAGTGGCCATCGCTTCAGCTGCATCAAAAATATCTTCACTCGCACTCAAAAGAAAAACGGCACTTCTTTCTAAATTTTTATCTAATAGATTCCAAGTGCAACTCTCTATTTCATTTTTAAATTTCTCTTTAAGCTCACTCATCAAATTTCCGCCAATATTTTGAGGCTTACCTAAATAAGTCCTCTACCCGATTAAGCATACTTAACCACAAAATTATTAAATGAACAATTTATACGGCTAACAGATATAAAATTAGATGTGGATAAGTTTTCTATTAAAATTATATTTTTCCTTTTAATTCTAATTTCTTGCTCAAAAGAAAATAATAGCTTTTTAGAGGAAGTAAAAAACTCATCTTCTAAAAACTCTCCTGCATCTGCTGGAACAACTACAACGACTTTGCCGCCATCTGTTCCTGATCCAATTCAATACTGTGATTTGAGTAAGACTAAGATAAAAAAAATGAAACTTGGAGTTCTCTCTCCTCAATTACTAACACAAGGAGAGGTCAGTTCATTTAATCTCAGTACAACAATTGAATATGACTTAAGAGTTCAATACTATATTCCTAGCTCAATAGATCTCACCAAACTAGACGAAGTCTCCTCAGTCATTTTCCTTCATGGAGGAGGAGGATCAACCGGTGGGCTACCAGATGGTGCTTTAGGTGTAGCTAATACATATATAAATTCGTTTCTAAGAGATTTCTCTGAGGAAAATCAGTTTATTTCCATAGTTCCAGTTAGCCCTTTAAACTGGGGATGGAATACAAGTTTCATAGTAAGAGATCTTGCAAAGTATTTGAAAAATGTAGAAGGACTTAATCCAAATAAAATTGTTGTTTCGGGCCATTCGATGGGTGGTATGGGGCTATCAAGATCATCTTATCTTGTAATAGACCAGGTTGCAGGAGTTGCTCCATCGGCATCAGGTGTTGAAGTTGAAAAAAGACAAGATTGGAAAATCTCAAGCTACTTTAATACCATCTTTAAAAGACAACAAGGCTTAAACGATCACTTCGAAGAGTTTGTAACTTATTCCAGGGAAGAAGAAGCACAAATAAATGATCTATCTGCTTTATTAAATTTTGATCCTAACTACAGACTCTACGAGCACAATGGAAATCATAATTTAAATGCTTCTGAACTAGGAGAGCAAATCAGAGAAATAGCTTCAGAAGGCAGAAACATTTATCAAAAAAGATTATTTGCAAACTTTTATTTTTCTGAAAGAAGAAGAGATATATTTCAATGGCCCAATTTACATCTTCATTCTCTTCCTACATTTTTCTGGCTTGAGGCCCTAGAGTTTGATGATCCAAATTTTGATACAGATCAAGTTTCTACATCAACGTTAATAGCTGAAATTAAAGATCAGAAGATATTTCTTCAAGATCAATTTCGACGAAACAAAGTAAATAAGTTAAGGATCTATTTATCAAATGAATTACTTGATCTCTCTAAACCAATTCAAATCATTTATGAAGATCAAGATAAAAGTAAAAAAATTGGAGAAAAAACAATAATCATAAGATCAGAATCAAAAGAAAATATAAAAAAGCATATGCAAGATGCATCTTTTGAATTTGATGAATGTATTGATGTCACTCTTAATTTAGATTAGTAAGCTCAATTAAAGAAATAAGAAAAGTAGCTAATTCATTTAAATTCAAGGTTTCAGTAAACAACTTATCATCTTTTTTAATTTTATATACACCCTTGCAGTCTATATAATCTCTGACAGTAATTTCTTTATTTAAATATATCAGTCTTAAAGATCTATTGCCTGCATCACAAGGATAAGGTTCAATTTTTTCGGGCTTAACCTTTAAAAGTTTTTCAGAATTTAGTTCACTTATCTTGCTATTAATTCCTTTGATAATTTTTTTATCAAGAGTCATGACAAGTATTCGCTGAGCTCGCTTGTTTTCATTATATGATTTTAATGGAGTTTCTCTTTTATAAACTCTACCACTTTTACCAAACAAAATTTCGTAAACTTTTCTCTCACTATCTGGAACCATCCCAGGCATTCTCACATATCTAAATAAAATATCATCTTTAATTGTTTGTACAGATGCCAAGCCTCTCGATGAATCCTCAAAATTCATGGAGCTACAAGACATAAGAAACAGAAACATAAAAAATAATATATTTAATTTATTCATTGAGCCTCATCTATATATTGTATTTGGATTTGATTTCCATAAGGGTTATCTTTACAACCCACTGCACCTTTATTCGAATTGATCGTAAAACCATTTGGTAACCTGACGTATTCGCCGTATGCCTTATCAAGTTGTGCTTGAGTTAAATTTCTAGCTTTGCTTAAATCAGCATTTGTTAAATTAGTGCACTCAAAGATCGCACCTTTTAAATCTGCATCTTCAAACCTAGCAGATGATAAGTCTGAATAACTAAAAACTGCATTCTTTAAATTTGCATTGATATAACAAGCGTAACTTAAATTCATATTAGTCAGTCTCGTATTTTCAAGATTTTTGTTTTCAAAGTTATTAGATACTCCCGTCTGAGTTGATTGATACCTTTGATTACATCTATCAGATTTTTCATATTGATCTTGAATTGAAGACGAACAAGAGAATAACAATAAGAGAACAAAGAATCTCATTACTTTGTTCTTTTAATTATGTGATATCCAAATTGTGTTTGAACCGGCCCAGATGTTTCTCCAACACCTAAAGCATAAGTAGCTTCTTCAAATGGCTTAACCATCATTCCTCTACCAAACTCTCCTAAGCTCCCGCCATTTTTTCCTGAGGGACATTTTGAAAAATCTCTGGCTAAATCTTCAAATGAAGTACCTTCAGATAGCTTTTTTAAAAGATCTTGAGCTTCAAACTCCTGATCAACTAATATATGCAATGCGCTAACTTTATCCATTTTTTCTCCTTAATTATTAATAAGCTATTATCACTGATTTATTGAGGTTATTCAAGATTTTGAGCAATGATCAAAAGTCAGATTTCCTCTCTAGACAGATAAATTCTATATGCTAAGATCCGGCATCAATTTGAATGGAGAAATTATGAAATTACTTATCGTTTTATTGTTATCACTATCTACTTTTGCAAATTATCAAGAGATCAACACTCTTAGAAATGAAATCAATGATACAACAAATTCGAATTTAAAACTTTATAAATCTACTTATCATGATCTATCTAAAGGTGAGTTAGAAAAATTAAGTAAAAAACTAAAAGATATTCATTCTATTTTAGAAAACAGATCCGAAGAAATTAAATATCAATAATTCTACCTCTTTTCTTTGAATCTAATTCTTTAGGAAGATTACTTATAATTTCTTGTTCTAAAGCTTCGATTACTTCTTCTTTATAAAAAATCCTAGAAGAAACAATACTTACTTCTCGAACTGGATTTTGTTTTTCAAAATCCATCACTTGATCTTTTTTTTCTTTATTACTTAGACCTAAAGTACTTAGATAAGGAAGGACTGTATAACCTCCAGAAGTCCTGACAAGATTTTTCAAGACATCAAGGCTCCCTCCTTTGAATCTAACATTATCCAATACATTAATATCTTTTTTGATTCTACATAGATTTAATGTTTGAGACGCCAAGCAATGTCCATCTTCCATTAACCAAAGATCATCCATCACTAAATCGCTAATTTTTAAATTCTTAAGCTTGGAGAGCTTATGATTCTTTGAAGTAAATAGCTTTAAAGGTTCATGGAAAAGAACCCTCTCTATTATTTCATTATCTTTTAAAGGAGTTACTAAAATTCCTGCATCAATTCTATCTTCTTTTAAAAGCTTAAGAATATGCTCGGTTTGTAACTCGTTAATAATAATATTCAAATCTGGATATTTCTCAGAAAAACCTTTTAGAAATAGTGGCAACAAATTAGGAGCTAATGTTGGTATGATAGCAATTTTAAAGTCTCCTGAAATCTTTGAATTAGAATTTTTTAAATTCATCAAATTCTCTGCTTCATTAACTACTTTTCTTGCATGATGAATAATTTCTTCACCTCTTTTTGTGACAAGCATTGGCTTTTTTGATCTATCAAAAATAATTGCATCTAGCATTTCTTCAATTTTTTGGATTTGAATTGAGAGAGATGGTTGAGTTATAGAAAGCTCTTTAGCCGCTCTTCCAAAATGTTTATGGTGGCTTAAAGCGAGTAAATAGCGGCATTGGTCCAAAGTTATCATAGTTAATAACAATTATAATATAGATTTAATTAATTTCAACTATGTAGTTGGAAATCATATATTAATTTCAAAGGAGATCAACAAATGAAAATTAAAAATTATCTTAAATTTCTTATTAATAATAATTCAAACTCTAGAAATGAAGGCCCATACAGAACTTTCAACCCCTATTACTTTTGGGTGTTTTATAAATAATCTATGCCCTTAAAGTGTGGATTGCCAATTATTAGATGCAAATTATAAGTGATACTCTTGAGTTGCAATCACTCTAAGTATTCGAAATCTATAGCAATTTAAAAATCACTTGAATCAAATTCTGCAGCTGATAAACTGATATTGATTTTATGCAGAGTGATCCACACCTTTACAATCACTTGTCTAAAAGCTTTAAAGAAAACCACAGTTTAAGAAAAATCAACGAATGGAGTACAAGAAAACGTTTACACATCGCCAATTGGCTTTGTTCAAAACGAAGAGAACGAAATTCAGATTAGAAAACACCGGTAGAGAAAAGCTTAAAGATAAGTTTGGATGGAATGAATCACGCATGTTCACAAAAGAAACGGTTTTCTCTAAGGAGAAGAAAGTTTTTAATCACGCACTTACAAAGGAAGACTCGAGGGAATATCAGGTTGATATTTAAAGAGAAAGACTTTAATAAGTGAATTCGGCAATTAAAAGTTTCATTGAAGATGAGACTTTAAGTTGGAACCAAGGAAGACTATAAAAGACTGACTTGGGTTTAAAGAAGTGATACTTAAGAGAAAGACTTTAAAGTTAAAAGCTTTAAATACTGACTCATAATTTCAATTTTAGACTTTGGCCTAAAAAAGAAATTTGCACGTTAGAGTTTGAGAAGTAACGACTTCCAAATGAACACTTCTAGGGAAATGTAGATAATTGTGAACAGACAGAGATAGACTTCAAGAAGTTTAGATCTGTAGGTGATTGATGCCTCGATGGACACGAGCTAGTTGAATGGGAAAAATTAGTTGAAAGACTAAAATGACTCATGAGTTTGAAAGATCAACGAAAGCTGATCGGAAAGACTTAAAAAGAAATGACTATGATCAAGCCGAGACTATAAGAAACGGGGAAGATGATAGGAAGGACTTAAAAAAAGTGATTGCCTTATCTGAATGCGGCACGTATTTGAAAAGTCTGAAAAGACAGAGATAAGACAAAAACGAATGAGGAAATTGTTGATGCAGTAGCATGATTGCAATTTCTAGACTAGAGCAAACTAAAAAAAATAAGCCACTCTAATAAGAGTGGCTTTTTTTTAGTTTTTAATTAATCTGTGACTCTTGAAACATATTAGAAGCGGGGATTGTTTGGAATCAGACAAAAACTGCTTCATTTCTTTTCAAAAATTTTTACTAAAACGGAATATCATCAGAAGCAAAACTTTCATCCGCTTGGATGTCATAAGTTGGCATTTCTGTATTATTGGTAGTTCCAGATGCATTTGTATTATTAGTAGCACCTTGAGAATTGTTTGGATTTGATCCAATAAACTGAACCTGATTACAAACGATCTCAGTCGTATACCTTTTGTTACCGTCTTTATCTTCCCATTGTCTTGTTTGAAGTTTGCCTTCAAAATAGGCTTGTCTTCCCTTAGATAAATACTGGTTACAAAGCTCTGCTTGCTTTCCCCATACTACAATTCTGTGCCATTCAGTTTTTTCGTTTCTTTGTCCTGAATTTTTATCAGTCCAATATTCAGATGTAGCAAGAGAAAAATTACATACTGCCGATCCATTTGGTGTGTATCTAAGCTCTGGATCAGTTCCTAATCTTCCTAGTAAAGTAACTTTGTTTACACTCATGTTTTTCTCCTATTTTTAATGAGTACTAAAGTATTTTAGTTCGGTAATATTTACAAGTTATTACTAAAAAAGTCAGAAGATTAGAGGATTATTTCACTTATAAAACGTCAAATTTATACATCTTCAATGCTTTTTCTCTTTGAACTGAATGCTCTACCATGGGTTCAGGATAAGAGGCATGACCAAGAATGGGCTTGTGAAGTTCTTTAGAGGGCACATCTTTTAACTCTGGCACAAACTTCTTAATATATTCACCTTCTAAATCAAATTTTTTACTTTGGGACCAAGGATTAAAAATTCTGAAATACGGCTGAGCATCGCACCCAGTAGAAGCGGCCCATTGCCAGCCACCATTGTTAGGAGCAAGGTCTCCATCAAGAAGTGTTTCCATGAAATACTTCTCTCCCCACTTCCAGTCAATAAGTAGATCTTTAGTAAGAAAAGAAGCAACAATCATTCTCACTCTATTATGCATCCATCCAGTTTCTTTCAACTCTCTCATTCCAGCATCCACAATAGGAAATCCTGTCATTCCATCTTTCCATTTCTGAAAATAATCATTGTTATTTTCCCATTTAAGATCAATGTATTTTTTCATAAAAGCTTCATGTTCAACTTCAGGCCACCTATAAAGTACATGATAATAAAATTCTCTCCATATTAATTCACTGAAATAAACAGCTGTCCCCGACTTGTCTTTTTTCTCATAAAAATCTAAATCAAGATAAGCAATAATTTGCGGAACAGTGATAGATCCATTCTTTAAAAACATGGACATTTTTGAAGTTCCATTAATAGAAGGAAAATCTCTTTTATCAGAATAGGAATTAATTAATTCTTTAAACTTATCAAGTTTTTTAAGAGCAGTTCTTAATCCACCTTGTGGTATCTCAATAGTAACGTTCTTCAGGTTTTTATTGGAGTATTCAATTAATGTATCAGAACCTAAAGAGCTATCTATTTCTTTCCAATTTAAATCAAAAATTTTCTTCTTACTATTTATTCGAGCTAAACTATTTTTTTGATCTAAGATTCTTTTTTGAATTTTATCACTCATAAAAATATCGAGCCACTTTCTGGAAAAAGGTGTAAAAACTTTATACCCTAGATCTACCTTTCCTCTAAAGAGCTCATGAGGCTCAATTAACAAATGATCTCTAAATGTATTAACTTCAATATCAAAACTTTTAAATAGCTCTGAGATTTTAGCATCTCGCTTCCTAGAAAATGGTTCGTAATCTCTACTAACCGTTATGATAGAAGGCAGAAAATCACTTTTCTTAAGTTTCGTTAATAGATCTTTAAATGCAAGCTCAGGGCCCACATCTAGAAACAATAAATCAGAACCAAGTTCTTGCATTTCTTTTTTTAACTCTATTAAGGTATTAATAAAAAATTGAAATCGATTATGAGAAAAATCTTTTCTGGATAAAAAATCTTTATCGAAACAAAATACTCCAACCACTTTGCCATTATTAGCTTTCCAATTATGTTTTAATGCAGTATTCCCTATCACCCTTAAATCTCTTCTAAACCAATGAATTCCAAACTTTTGAGACATATTTAGTATTTCCTTACTTAAAGTTGATTTTAGGGCCAAAATTTCAGATTATTAACTCAGTTATAAGACTATAAATCAAGGAATGTTTATGAAATTGTTAACTCTATTTTTTATCTCATCATTATCTTTTTCCGCAGTTTGGAATGCTACAAATACATGGAATCAAAGTTGGGAAAGTAAATATAAAGAATGGATGAGATCTAGTTTAGATTCTAGAATTTTCACTAAAGGAAAATATAAAGGGATTAAAACAGACTGTGCAGATGCAGTCTATTCTACTAGAGCAATTTTTTCTTTTGAAAACTCACTACCTTTTGTCATTACAAACACTTTGGGAGGGAGTTATAAAACCCTGTCAAACAAAACACGATCGTTTGATCATATCTCTGATCCCACAAAAAGATTTATGGCATTTATTAATAACCTAGGGAATATTGTTAGCACTATCAGTTTAGCTCATTACGATACATTTCCTGTAAAGATAGATGCTATTGCTCCAGGTGATACTTATGTAACAGTAAATCCAAATAACTCAAGACACGCTTATATGGTTAAAGAAATTTTGGAAACAGGTTTCTTTCATATGATGTACTCAAATGTTCCTAGAGGAGTAAGAGAATTAACTGAAAGATTTGGATACCCGGTTCCATTATTTAAGAAAGCTCCTTTTGGATTTAAAAGGTTTAAATGGCCTAAGTATATGGCAAATTCAAATCTAGAGATCCCTTCATCACTTGGTTTTGGAAATGATCAATATATTATGAGAGATCGTTACCCAAATGAACCTAGATTCTTTGAAGCTTTAACAGAAAGATTAAGAGAAAAATCAGAAACAATAAAAGAAGAAATTGATAGAGTTTTAAAAAATGCCAAAATCCAACTTAAATTCAGAGCTAAAGTTGTTAAAGAAGCAATTGAATATAAAAAAGAAATTGGTGGAAGATGTATGAATTACTCTGAGTATGATTCTTATTCTACTCCTTCAAGAGATGGAAGAATTATCAATGAAATTAGTACCCTTAAAACTTCTTGGAGAAAAGCAAAGGAAGATGGGATTACATTTACGATAGATGATAAGTATAGATTAGCAATGGATTACCTAATAGGTGATGATAGAACTGAAGAAGCAGGAAAAGAGTTAGCATCTTTATTAAAGATAAAGTTTAGACGAGGAATTTTTAAGAGACCAAGAAAAACTAACATTAAGGATTTTTACTTTGGTGTATTAAGTGGAAAGGTTTCATCTAATCCAAATGACTCACTATTGAGAAGATGGGGGTTTGAGGATAACTCTCCAAGGCAAAACTGCTCAGAGTTCAAAGTTAGAAATTTAGAAATAGCATCGGATTTTCCTAGCAATACAATTAAACTCGAAGAGATCATTAAAATTTCTACTCCTTTAAATATCACTTACCTTCTTAAGAAAACTGTGACGCCCAAAGGAACTCCAGAGAATATTCTGTTTAAATTAGATAACTATGGTTTTCCAATAGAACTATCACTCACTAATAGAATGAAATTTAGTGCTACTACTGCAGATTTTGAAAAAATGTTAAATGGAGTGAAGACTTCTACAGTCATTAGAAATCAACTTGATATAAATGGGGAGTATTTTTATCAAGAGATTGAAAATGGTACTGAAAAGTTAAGAATTCCATATAAAAAGTAATCAAATTTGATAATCAACTAACTCCTTAATAGTATTGACTTTTAGGGAGTAAATAATGAGTTCATCTAACAATAAAGAAGCAGTATTTATATTAGGTTCAATTATCTTAGGTCTAATTTTTGGACTAGTTCTCTACTTTACCAATAATCAACAAATTGCTGAATACATAAAACCTGTAGGAGATATCTTTTTAAAACTTCTTAAAATGATTATTGTTCCTCTCGTTCTGAGTTCAATTTTCATGGCAATAATTAATCTAGGATCTCCTGAAGAAATTGGCTCTTTAGGCATAAGAGCAATTAGTTATTATTTCGTCACTACTGCTATCGCAGTATTTATCGGACTTATCATGGTGAATTTGATTCAACCAGGAGTTGGTGTGGAAATTGAGTCTATAAAATCTACTTTAACAGATGCTCAAACTAATAAATTTCAAACAAGTGCTGAGAAAGGTCTAGTCAATACAGTGATATCTGTCATTACAGATGCAATCCCTACTAATCCTTTCAAGGCCATGGCAGACATGAAGATACTTCAGATCATTGCATTTTCAATATTTCTAGGAATTATTTCATTAATGAATAGAAAAATTGCTCAACCACTTATTGACCTCATGGGTTCAATTGAAAAATTATCCATGATCATGATTGATTGGGTGATGAAAATTGCTCCTTTTGGCGTATTTGCTTTAATGGTTCATGTTATTGCAAGCTCTGGATTAGGTGCAATAGTTGGTTTATCAAAATACATAATAACAGTTTTATTAGGATTATTAATTCATGGAATAATATTGCTAATCATTGGATCTATAAGACATAAAAAATCACCATTATTTATTTTTAAGTCTTGCCTTCCTCCTATCTTAACAGCATTTTCTACTTCATCATCAGCTTCAACTCTTCCTGTGACGATGAATACAGTGGAAGAAACTTTAGGGGTGAGCAAAAAAACTTCTCAATTTGTATTACCCTTAGGTGCTACAATTAATATGGATGGAACAGCTCTTTATGAATCTGTAGCTGTCATCTTTATAGGCCAAGCTTACGGCTTAGATTTATCTATCGTTAATCAAGTCATTATTTTTATTACTGCATCATTAGCTGCTGTTGGAGCCGCCGCAATCCCAGGAGCAGGATTGGTTACTATGAGTATTGTTCTTAGTGCTGTTGGTTATCCTCTAGAAGGAATAGCATTAATTCTTGCAGTCGATAGAATTTTAGATATGTTCAGAACTGCTGTTAATGTCTTCGGAGACTGTATAGGAACCGTAGTTGTCGATTCCTTTCTAAAGAAATCTACTTAATATTTTCTTTGAAACAGAAGTAATCGAGTAATTCTCAATATTTGTTTTTGAAATCCAAATAGCTGAGTCTTGATCAAAACTAATTTTTTGATCTTTTATAATATGATTTTTGATTTTATATTTTGTAATAGTAGAACTCACAAAAGGTAACCCAGTAAATTCAATCCCAGATATCCTTGGAAATTGATTGATTGTTGAATTATTAAAAACAAAACTAGGTAGCTCTAACTGGCCCTCAAGCCATTTACCTTTAGGTCTTGTAAAAAAAAGGATTTTGTCATTTTTAACATTTAAAACTCTCAAAACATCTAAGTTAATTTTCTTAACTTTCTTTTTCTTTTCTATTATCGGTATTAAGAGTTGATTATTGTTTTCAAATGAGACGCACTCTTTTCTTAAAGGGCATAATAAACAATCTGTTTTTCTTGCCTGACAATAAACTCTTCCAAGATCCATAATGGACTCATTTAAGGCCCTAAAAGATATATTTTTTAAATTTAATATTTTTTTATCATTAAATTTTTCATAAAGAATTTTTTTGCAATTCTCTTTAGTGTTATTGATCCCAAAAAACCTAGCTAAAACCCTTATTAAATTTGAATCAAGAGACAGCTCTTTCTTTTCCATTCCAATAGAAAGTAATGCATTCGCTGTATATTCACCTATTCCTTTAATTGAGATAAGCTCATCAAACTTCTCTGGAAAATACTCTAAGTCACAAATTACTTTTGAAGCTCCATGAAGTCTTCTGGCCCTAGAGTAATAACCCAGTCCTTCCCAAGACTTAAGAACTTCTTTTTCTGAAGCTTCCGCAAGAGTTGAAATATCAGGAAACTTTTTAATAAATTTTTCAAACCTTGGAATCACTGTACTTACTGTAGTTTGCTGGAGCATTATTTCTGACACAAGAGTATGATATAAGGACCTTTTTTCTCTCCAAGGTAAATGAGAGTGATTTCTCTTAGACCAATTAATTAAATTTAGCCAAATTGAATTATTCATTGCTTGATTTGTCTCTTACCTCAATGAAAGAAAATATAAGCCCTAGCTTTTTAGTCAGATTTTATCAACTTTGTTAGGCTAAATCATTCATTAAAAAGGAGAATATATGAAAAAGTTAATCGCTTTTATGTTGATATCATTATCATCTTTTGCTTTGGTGCAAAATCACGGATCAATCATCGTTAACAAGAAGACAGGTTCAGCTTTATATATGGAATGCGCTATGATGCAAATGGGATCAGATCAGTGCGATATGTATAAGGCAGTAATTGTTACTGATGATAAAATTGAACAAGTTAACCCAAGTCTTTATAAAGCAATATTAAACTCTGGAAGTGACTACTATATTAATGGCAAAAGCATTAACTATAATGAGTACGGAAACACATACAGAAATGTAGCCAAAAATTTTGACAAAATTGAGAACAAGCAAAAAAAACCAATCTATAAAACATTGATCAGCATTCCATTAACAATTGCTGAAATTGCTGTTTTAATCGGTGAAACAGCAGTAGATGGATCAATCAACGGATATAAGAAATCTAAGGACTTAGTACTTGATGCAAAGTACAAAGGAATTTTAACAAAGCTTTTTGATGGAAAAAAAGAAGAACTTCATAAAGTTTCAAATAAAAGATTTAAGAATATAATCAAGTTTATTTCTGACATTTAATAACATCTAAGGCAGAGGTTCGTAATTGAACTTCTGCTTTTTCAATAACTTATCTCCTCTCTTGCTACTAAAATCTAAATAATCTACACACTATATCTCCAAATAGATTAATTATTGTAAAATCAGCCAAAATGATAAGTAGAGCATTCTTCCTATTTTTTATAATGGCATATTCTTACGGTGTTGAGGTTAACTTAAAAGATCCAAATAAATCTATGTCTAAAGTTAAGAGACAAGATCAAATTTGGGGTACTTGTTATGCTTATGCTGCAGCAATGGCATTAGAAGCTCATCAAAGAACCATAAATCACGCTTGGGATTACCAAATAGACCCATTGTACTTAGCAACAAAATACGCTCTAGAGCATAAAGAAAAATCTTCACTTTTTAATAACAAGCAAGAAGACGGAAATAGGAATTTTGTTTTAGAAGCAGGTGATATGTCTCTTGTTTCATCTCAGGCATCAAATAAAGAAGTTTGTATTTTAAACTCTAAGAAAAAGACTTTGCTTGAAAGGTTATTAAAGAATAAAGAACTTAAAAAAATTAATGAAGTTATACCTCGATTATTATCTTTTTTGCATAAACAATATCTAAAGTTAAATTATAAATTTAATGATGAATACTTAGATAAGCTTTATCCCTTAGAACTTGAAAAGAACTCGGTAATGCCTCAATCTTCTACAAAAGTCTTTATTCCTTTAATAAATAAAGCTAACGAAGAGAAATCTTATGACGAAAAAGTAAATGAATTTAAAACTGCCTTCAGCGAAGAATTCTATAATGAGCTAAGTATGACCTTAAAGATTTCTTTACCAGAAAAAGTGCGAAAAAATATTTTTGAAGATATCATTTCTTTTTATCTTTCGCTTGATTATTCAGCGATAGAAGCAAGAAGATTGAAAGATTTATTATCTCCGTTAGATTTCTCTTTTCAATTACAAAAATTTATTTGTGAAACAAAAAAAATTACTAGTATTGAAACCTACAGCTTGCTTGAATCAAATAAAGCAAAATATGACGATAAGCTTGATATTCTCATCGATTATTTCAAAGATACAACAAAGACCCAACCTATAATGGCATCTATATGTGTAGATGGATTAGTTAACGGAAGCAAGCAAGTAGGAAATAAACTAAATGTAATAAAAAGGTATAATGATAAAAATAAAGAAATTGATAAATGTGGTAGACACGCAGTTTTAATAATTGGTGTAGAAAAATTTAGAGGCGGATATAAATTCCTAATAAGAGATAACTATCCATGTACTATTAGTAATTTTAAATACTCTAGCTGTGATAATGATCAAGATTCATGGGTCCCAGCATCTTATCTGCTAAATAATCTTTATAATGCAAATATAATTAAATCTCTTGGGTATTAGGCGGAATCTTAAAAACAAAATATTTTTCATTAAAACTCACACTTCCATCATAAGAATCTAGTGTAATATCAACTAATTTTTGATCAGTATAAGTGATTGACATTTTTCTTACGGACCCTACGTGAAGCTTATTTGAAGAAGGATCAAAATTTAAAACTACAGATTTAATATTGTAATCTTTCTTTCCAGAAGCACTAAAATCTAAAAAATAACTATGTTCGTTTGACTTGTTAACTTTGTAAATCGAATTGCTTTTTAATCCATTTTTTAATGCATCAAAGATTTTGAAAATAGATTTATTACTAGATTGTGAAATTGAAACTTTACCTGATTCTGTTGCGATAAATGGTTTAGAGTAAGTCCAAGTTGTTTTTTTATTTGCAACAAACTCAGTGTACTTTTTTTTAAATCTAACATGACTAGGATACATATAATCTAGTTGTCCAGACTCAAACTTTGCTTTTGAGTTTCCGAGCTTTGAAGCTTTCTCAGTCATGGTAACTCTAAAGCTATGAGGTAAAAAATTAGACAACGCTGACAAAGACAACGTAAATAATAAAATGCATTTCATCCTAAACTCCCTTATTGAAGTTGTACGGACACGGCCTTAGAAACTCCCGGTTCTTGCATCGTAATACCATAAAGCTTATCGTTGAGCTCCATAGTCTTCTTATTATGCGTAATGAGGATAAACTGTGATTCAGAGCTCATTTCCCTTAGAAGTTGGTTAAACCTTCCGACATTAGCATCATCTAACGGAGCATCAACCTCGTCAAGAAGGCAAAAAGGTGACGGTTTTACTAAGAATATAGAGAAAATTAAAGCAACTGCAGTTAAGGCCTTTTCACCACCAGACATTAGGTTTATGTTCTGCATTTTCTTTCCTGGAGGAGAAGCAATAATTTCCACACCGAAGTCTTCTTCGACTAAACTTCCATGCATTTGAAGTTTAGCACTTCCTCCACCAAAGATAATCGGAAAGACTTGTTCAAACTTACCATTAACTTCATCAAAGGCAATTTTGAATCTCTCTTTTGATTTATGATCAATATGCTCAATTGCTCTCATTAAATCATCAATTGATTTTCTGAGCTCTTCTTCTTGGTCTTTTAAGAAGTCATATCTTTTCTTCTTTTCATCATAATCGCTTACAGCTTCCCAATTTACATGACCAAGTCTATTTAATTGAGACTTATAATTTTTCAATCTGTCTTTAACTTCTGAAACTTGACCAGGGAATTTCTTATTAAATTCATATTTCTCAGGCTGCATTCTCTTGGCACCATCAATGGTCTCCACATAAAACATATTATTAATATCTTTAAGTACCTCTAAGGATTCAATCTCAAGATACTCAGTAATTACTTTCCTTAAATCTACTTTAAACTGCTCAAAGATATCTCTAACATTTAACTCTTCATCTTCAATAGCTTTTTCTAATTTTAAATTTTTCTCTAAAATCAACTTATCTGATTTAGAAACTGCCTGGTTGAGTTTTTGGATTTCTTTTTCACTTTTTTCTAACCCATTTGAAAGAATATTCAGCTCTTCTTTTAATTTAGAAAGGGCAGTTTCTTTAATTCCAAGACTTCCGGAAAGTTCAGAAATTCTATCAGAATACTCTGATTCTTTTTCATTAATCTCTTTAACAGCTGCTTCATTTTCACTGATACTATTCTCTAGAGTTTCAATTTTTTCTTCAGCCTTAATCTTTTGATCAGACATATCTTCAATTAAACTCTTTAGTTCATCTTTTCGGGATACAGAAGCTTTTAATTCGGTTTTAATTTTGATCAACTCTTCTTGCTTTTCATGAAAAATACTTTTAGATTCTTCATATTTCTTAATGATTTCATCTTTTAGAACAGACAGGTTTTCTTTCTCAGCTGCTATTTTTTTCTTTTCATTATGACATTGATCTTCAGTCTCACTCAAAGTAAATCTCTCAGCAGAAAGTAGCTTATTCTTTTTTTCTAAAGAACTTAGCCTATCTTGATTTACATTAAACTGTTTCGAGCTTGAATTTAGTTGAGCTTTTAGAGTTAACACTTGATCTTTTTTATCTTGGGCCTTGGAAGCTATTTCTTTATGCTCTTCTTTTTTTATAGAAAGATCTGCCGAAGTCTTTGTTAGGTTCTTTTCAAGTTCTTTCATTCTATCAGAACAGCTTTCCAGCTCTTCAACTGCTTTTTTATAATCAAGATCTCTCTTAAAAAAAGAAACTTCTTCAGCTTCTTTAAACTCTGAAATAAAAACCTCTCCCACTTTACGTTGAAGAGTATAACCATTATCTGTACTTGCTAAAAATCCATCAGGACATTCAGAAGTATCTACAATGAAATAGCTTAAGAAATTTCTAACTTTTTCATCAGAACATCCAACGACCTTATCTAAAGTTTTATAATCCTCAGCTTTCGGGTTGTATTCTACCTCTTTTAAAATTTGAAGGTTTGCTTGTTGCTCATGTGCCCAATCTGAAATTTCTTCTTCATCACCATTACCCACCATAATGTTTAGATAAGGAGCTAAAAGATTATTCACAATAGTTTCATTTTCTTCAGAAACAACAATACAAGTTTTAAGCTGCTTGAAATCTGAACCTAGCTTTGATTCTAAGAATTTATCATTCGCATTATTTAAAATTTCTTTCAAAGCACCTGTTTTAGCAATTAAAGATGCTTGAACTTGTTCTTTTTCTCTTAACTCATCATCTATTTCAGAAACTTTTAGTTCTAAATTTTCAATAGATTTAATTAACTGAAGTTTTCTATTCTCTAGCTTTTCAAACTCTTGCTCATTAACTTCAAGCTCTTTTCTATTATCAGCATCTTGATTGTTTACTTCTAAGTAGTAGGCTTCTAATTCCTGAATTTCAGAAACAATATTATCAAGCATCTGTGCTTTATTTTCTTTTAATGCTTGAGTCTTTGTGAGTTCTGTTTCAACTCTCGAAGCTTTCTTTTCTAATTCTGTTTCTTTGCTAGAGAATTCAAGAAACTCTTTTTCATTATTTTTAAAATTCTCTTCAGCACTTTTTAATTCATCTTCTAAGAATTTAATATCATTCTGAGCATTAGAATCAGGACTCTCTATATTTGAGAGTTTTTGATCAAGTTCTTTAATCTTTTCAGATCTAGATTCAATCACTTGATTCAACTCTTCAATTTCCAACCTTTTTTCTTCTATATAACTATTTTTTTCTTCAAAAGATTTCTTAGAAAAATTAAATTTTTCTTCTAAAGAGACCAACTCCATTTTAGATTCATTAAATTTTTCTTGATCTTGATCAATTTTATCGATCAATTGAGTTTTCTCATTTTTCTCAGTTTCAATCTCTGCTTCTAATGTATTTAATCTAACTTTGTTATCTTCCAAACCAGCGGATAACTCTTCTATACTCTTAGAATAATCTCTTATCTTCTCAATCAGATCTAGTTCTTTATGACTAGAAACAGTGAGGCTAGCCTTTTTAATTTTATCTCTTAGAGATCTCGCTCTTTCCGCTTTCTCTGCTTGCCCTTCAAGAGTTTTTAATTGTTTATAAATTTCTTTCTTCAGATCACTAATTCTCTCTAAATTAGTATTCGTTTGATCAATTTTTCTTAATGACTCTTTCTTTCTAACTTTAAATTTAGTAATCCCAGCAACTTCTTCAATCATTACTCTACGTTCAACAGGCTTCGCTTTTACTAATCTATCAATTTCACCCTGAGCAATAATAGAATAAGATTTAGCTCCGGCTCCGGTATCCATAAATACTTCTTGGATATCCTTAAGCCTCGCTGGCATATTATTAATTCGATATTCAGTATCTCCGTTTTTATATAATTTTCTTGTTAATTGAATTTCATTCGGGCTTACAACTTTTGAACCTATATGAATGTGTTTTTTCTTCGTGTTATTTAAAACAAGAGAAACTTCTGCAAAAGATCCTGGAGAATATTTTTTTGAACCAGAGAAAATAAGATCACTCATCTTAGTTCCTCTAAGGTGCTTAGCTGATTGCTCACCCATGACCCAAAAAAGTGCATCAACAATATTTGATTTACCACATCCATTAGGGCCAACAATACCAGTAATCCCATCATCGAAGTGAATAGTTGTATGGTCTTTAAAGGATTTAAAGCCCTGAATATGCATTCTTTCTAATTTCATGGTTCTCCAAATAACAGCTAAATATTAGTGGTTTGATTATAAAATAGAGTGCCCCTATTGTGGAGAAATAACATCAAGATAACGCGATGAGAGCGATGACATTATCTATCTTTACCCGACGTGTTAACGATCTGGAAAACTATTCAAATTCTTTTTGAGTTAAAGTTCCAAGAAAGACTAATCCAGGAATAGCTATAATTGCACAGGTTACGTAAAAATTTATATATCCTGTATGCTGCATGTCGCTAAAAATAACTGGACTGGTTTTGAAGTATTCAATCAAAGAGCCTGCTGCTCCAGAAAAAATAGTTCTCCCGAGTGAAGCCAAAGACGCAAAAAGAGCATATTGAGAGGCTGTAAATCTTTTGTTGGTGAGATGTCCCATAAAACCAACTAAAGCAGCTGTCCCAATACCTGAAGCAAAGTCTTCTAGAAAAACAATTGCTCCTAAACTTGTTTGAGTAGCTACAAAGGCAAGCCCTGCGAAAAGAGCTGTAGTAATTGCTTGGGTAATCCCTGCGAACCAAAGAGTAACTTTATAGCCAAGCTTATAAATCATGGATCCACCCACAATTAATCCAGCTAATGTAGAAAAAAGCCCAACGGTTGAAGCGATAGCTCCTATCTCTTTATTAGCAAAACCAAGATCAGCATAAAATGGTCTGCTCATAGACCCTGCAATAGAATCTCCTAATTTAAAGAAGAAGATAAAAGCTAGAATTAGAAAAGAATTGTTTCTTTTTAAGAATTCAAAAAATGGATTCACTATACTATCAAGTAAGGTTTTTTCTTGAACAGCTTGATACTCTGGTTCATCTGCCCAAAGAGTCGCTAAAATTCCCACTCCCATAAAAGCAGCAAGCATTAAAAACATTTGATTAAAACTCCATCCCCATGTGTCTTGATCAACAACCCAAATTCCAAATCCAGAAGCAACCCACATCGCAATTCTGTATCCATACACTCCTAAAGATGCTCCAATTCCAAGCTCTTCAGAATCTAATATTTCATTTCTATAAGCGTCTACTGCAACATCTTGTGAAGCACTAAAAAAACAAAGTAATATTCCTGCTATAGCAATAAAACTTAATGACTTACTTGGATCTCCAAAAGATAAAAGAACAAATGAACCAGCTAAGCATACTTGAGTGATTAAAAGCCAAGATCTTCTTCTACCGAATTTCCTGAAAGGTGTATATCTATCAAAAAAGAAGGCCCAGAGAAAGTTAAAAGAATAAGATGTAGCAATCCAGGAGAACAGACCAATCTTAGGAAGATCAATTTCATATCTTCTTAACCACAATTTAATACTTGCATAGACAACCATGATGGGAAGCCCGCTAGAAAATCCAAGTAAAAAAACTGTAATAAATTTTTTAGGATCAGATAATATTGTTGAAAGACTTTTCTTTTTTTCCATAAGAAAAGCCTAACACCCCCCTACCGTTGAAACAAATTAGAATTATAAAATCTTGCAATTGCGGCCTTGCTTTGTATCCCCCGGGGAAAACCATCATGTGCCAAATGAGCAACTTTCTTTCTAAAACTCAGCAGTGTATTCTGATCAGCATACGAAAATTTAACTCCTCTCAAAGAAAAAGCTCCTCTAGTTTGTCTTTGATAATAATTTTTCCAATTATCCACATTCTTTAAGGAAAAATCGCTAAAATTATCTTTCCCAAACAATTCCAACGATTTTGGAATTGCATCAAATGTAAGCATAGAGTTTATTTGTACATTTAAAGCTTCTAGTTTTTTAGCAAAAAAAATCGACTCAAAAGCCCCCCAACTAAATCCCATTAAATGAACTCTGCTTCTATTATCTTTTTTAGAAAATTTAAGTGCTTTTATTTTATTAAAACAATTTAAGGCTTCATTAAGTCCGTTTTGAGGGAAATATAATAAGTGATACCCAGAACGATTAGGAAGAGAGAAATCTAATCGTCCTTCATATTTTTTATTATATGAGATAAATGATTTAACAAAATAAGAGATCAAGCCAAAGTTTTTTTGATCAAAGAACTTATTATATACTTTTACATATCTTGTATATTGATTCTGAGTTATTAAATGCTTCTTTGATTTGAATCTAGAAAACTCATTATGCTCTTCAAATATTTTATAGATATAAAACTTTCTTAAATCATATTGAAAGGTTCCTTCAAAAAGAAACAAGAGAGGCTTTTCTTTTTTCTTAATTAATTCAATGTCACAAGTATTTAAGTTTTCATATTTTGGAGTTCTTAACTTATAAATGAGATTTTCAAAACTTGAAGCATAAGTACTAATCATTAAGAAATAGAAAACTAGAAATTTGAACATGTTATGAAATAGCAATTTCAGTACTTTATGAATATCTTAAACGCGCTGAGTAATACTTTTTTTCAGACTCACCAATCTTAACTAGGGCTTCGCCATCATTTCCTATACCTTCAAATCTCACTAGATCACTATCTAAGAAAACATCTTTATTTAAATGATCACAAACTTTCATGAAATCTGATTGAATGTTCTTCACTTCGGTTGAATAAAGAAAATCTACCAAAGCTCTAATTTCAATATCCCTATTGATAAACCCATGTGGAAATTCAAATTCTTTGCTTTCAGTTTCAAAAATATTTATTCCAATGCCTACTAAGACCAGGTCATTATTAATATATTCACAAATAATCCCACCAACTTTCTTTCCATTTAGAATTAAATCGTTAGGCCATTTAAGCTTTAAATCCAAGTCATCAAAATACTTACAAAGTAAAATCCCTATTTTAAGCGGGGTTAAAGTAGGAGAATTACAAGGCCTAAACGTTAAGCTTAAAGCAAGAGAACCTTCAAAGTGAAACCATGATCTCCCTCGTTGACCAATTCCGTTAGTTTGGTTCTTAGTATGAATAATTATTTTATTAAAGGAATCACTAACTTGGTTTTTAAGCTCTTCTTGAGTAGAATGACAGACATCTAAAGAGATGATTTTCATAGGAGCATATTCCCATGGCAGAGATTAGACGCCAAGAACCAAGAGAAATAAAAATTACCCCTCATATAAACCCTTACGCTGCTGGAAGTGTCATTGTTGAATGTGGAAATACTAAAGTTCATATTACTGCGAATTTAGCTGAAGAAGTTCCAAGATGGCTAAGAGGTCAAGGCAGAGGATGGGTCACTGCTGAGTATTCTATGCTCCCAGGCTCAACACATGAAAGAATAAAAAGAGACAGAAAGGGAATATCTGGAAGAGCTCAGGAAATTCAAAGGTTAATAGCTAGATCTCTTAGAGCTGCTATAGATTTAGAAAAACTCGGTGAACAAATGATCACTATCGATTGTGATGTTTTAGTGGCAGATGGTGGGACTAGAACTACTTCAATTACTGGAGCTTACGTTGCATTAGAACTTGCAATCAAAAAAATGATGAATGAAAAAATCATTAATCAAAATCCATTAATTCATCAAATCGCCGCATTAAGTGTAGGCATTGATAAAACTGGAAATATTTTAGCTGATTTAAATTATGAAGAAGATTCAAGCTGTGAAACTGATATGAACATCGTGATGACAAAAGATGGAAACTTCGTTGAGGTTCAAGGTACTGCAGAAGGGCAGCCATTTTCTCCAGAAGAGTTTGCGCTTCTATTAAGCTGTGCCAAAAATGCTCTCAAAACTACTTTTGCAGCTCAAGATAAGGTTTTAAATTGAAAGTGATTCTTGCTAGTTCCAATGATCATAAAGTTGAAGAGTTTCAAGTATTATTTAAAGATTCATTAGAAATAGAAAAAGCAGATAAAATTGAAGTCATTGAAGATGGAACAAGTTTCTTTGAAAATGCTCACCTAAAAGCGAAAGCATATTTTGAAAAATATAAAAAACCGGTCCTTTCTGATGATTCTGGATTATGCTTAGAAGCATTTCCATTAATTTTAGGAATTCATTCAGCTCGGTATAAGCCTGAATTGGCATCATATACTGATAAATGTATTGCATTAATTGATCATTATAAAAATGAAGAAGTAAATAATTTCAACTCTCATTTCTCTTGCGTTCTATGCCTATATATTTCAGAAAAAGAAGTCTATTTTTTTGAGGGTATTTCTGAAGGTAAAATATCCCAAACTCTAAGAGGACATCAAGGATTTGGATATGATCCACTATTTATCCCTACCCATCATCCTGAACAAAAGTCATTTTCAGAAGATTCTGAGTGGAAATTCGAAAATGGACACAGAGCAAAAGCAGTCCAAGAACTAAAGAAATTCCTCAAAGAAGCTAGACTGAGCTAAAAGATTAAGTTACATTAGTTTTACTGATTTTCGGGGTGTAGCGCAGCCTGGTAGCGTAACTCGTTTGGGACGAGGAGGTCGGAGGTTCAAATCCTCTCACCCCGACCATTGGTATTTCAATTAAATTTTTTCAAAAAAAAATCCTTGATACGTTTAATTACCAAGGATTTATTTTCTAATTAATTAAAATTTTTAAATTTATTAATGAACTCTTCCTTCATCTCGACAAGCTTCATTCGTAATTGCTCCTTTAGCATGAATCACGAATTGCTCCGAAGGATCGGTACATTGTCCTTTAGAAAGAACTCCATGTGGGAACTTTCCATGAGCACAACTAAAAAATGCTGGAAATTTTTTCTTATAACAAAAACCAGGTCGACCTCTTAATACTCTAGGAACAGCACATGCTCCACCATCTTTCAAAGAACTTTTAATAGATCTAGCTTCGCTACGAGACAAAAACTCTGAATCCAAACAAATTATTGATAAGTGTAAATTTCCAGCTTCAGAATTTGAAGGTTTAACAAATTGTCCTTTCAATTTTTCTTGGACTCCCGCTTTTCTAGAAACTGCTTGATCTGCTTCATTTCCGAGCGAGTTAAAAGTAATTATCAATAAAAAAGTTAATATATGTTTCATTTTTTCTCCGTCTTATCTTTTCTCAACACATTTTCCTAAAATTGTACTAAAGACAAAACCATCTCTACATGTAGTGTCTGAAGTATTAGGGATATCTTCATTTGAAGTTTGATCGAATTCACCATCAGGGTTTCTTATATCAGTATCACCAGAATCTAAATTACAGCCTGTAGATGTCGCCAACGTATTGTCTCTACACACACACATAATTTCACTTCCGTGAACAAATGCAATAGATCCTTCAGGACACTTATCAAAGGTTAGGACGTCATTAGAGCAACTTGTATCTTTTGTAAGAGTATCTCTAGAAGCTGAATCTAAAAGAGTTGCCTCTCCCTCACAACCAGATCCGAAGGTGGATCCACCACAAGTGCTCGTTACATCTTTACATGCACTAGCAAATTGACCAGCAAAAGAAGCTCCATTTGCACCTAATATATTATTAAATGCTGTTGCATCTGCAGCAGTTCCAACCTGACCATCACCATCGACATCAATAACTGTAATACAACTTTGTCCTGCTAAGTAAGCGCTAACTCTTGACTGATAGATACTAAAATCTGCAGAAGTTAAATTACCATCATTGTTAAAGTCTATATCACAAGAAAATGCACTCACATTAATATTTCCATTAGTACCATAACCTGCAGCTCCTAAAGAACAGAAGTTGTTAGATAATGAAAGTTCTAAATCTTCTGATCTATAACCTAAGTCTTCAATCAAGAACGGTGAAAGAGTTCCATCTTTATGAATATGAACAAAGTCATTTGGCTCGTTAATACTCATAAATTGTCCTGTTGGATTCACACCCGCTTGATTTAACTGAGAAGCATGACATCCATTACAAGTATTCATGTTATATCTAAATGTTGCATGATCTCTATCTGTACTAGAACCAAAAAAGCTTGGAAGTTGAGGCTTCCAATTAACATTTAGATCATAAGTATTTTGAAAAGCCATAATATTTGAAGGAACGCTATAAGATTTAAATGGATCTTTAATATTATTAAACTGACTAACATAAGAATTCTGCATTGTTGATTTAGCAGATGAATTATGCAGTTGATTATTCTGTCTAATCTCTATTCCAGGATCACTAAATCTCTGTCTTGCAGCTATATCAACAGGAGTCAAAGGCATTTTAACTCTTGCCAATTCAAAGCAACCATTACTCATTTTCTTCGGTTTATATTCAAATAAGGCCCATTTTGCAGAAGGATCTGTATGCATCTCAGCTAATGAATTCACTCTTATTTGAGATAATGGAACTCGAGTATGTCCACATTCATTCACACCAGTTGTTGCATTAGTACCTGAACCATATCTACTTGTAGTTGAAGAAGTATTATTCACACATTCTTTGTAATTAAAAAACTTAGTAAAAATTGATCCCTCAACAAGGGTTGCAAGATGATCTTTATAAGCATCACCTTCTAAACACTTAAGTAAAGCAAAATTATAATGCCAGTTAAAGTCTCCAGGTAAGTCATACTCAAAAATAACCAAGTTTGGATCTTCGTTTAATTTATCTTGTGCAGTACAGTTTGTACTTGTAGAACAACTTCTTCTATATCGGCTCGATCCATTACAAGAAGTTGATGTATTACAAACGTTTGTCACTTGATTTGCTTCTTCTAACCAATAAATCAGCCTTATCTCTCCATGAGATAAAACCTTACCAGCTGCATTTTTCTTGACTAAATCAGGCCTAAATACGATAGCAAGCAATTCATATGGTGCATCAGGACCTTTATTCAACCAATGAAGAGTTAAGTCATTAGGAGCAGTAACACCCCATCGATTTTTAATATGAGCATATTCTCCAGGTCTAGATAAAGAATCTTTATTAGTAGTAGAAAATTTATAACCATCTACGTAAGACTTATAGATTCCTGCTTCACAATTATGGGTATCCCCTGTTGAAGTCTGTGCTCCACCAACTGAACCAAGAACCTCACCAAAATGTAAACTCGTTCCATTATGCCCTGCTTCAAAAGCATCTAGAATAGTCTGGTCAGTAATAACAAATGCTTTCGAATGATCACTTGAATCAAATTCTCCTGCAGTTCCATCTTCATTACATAGACAAGAGTAATGAGGATTATACTGACAACCATCCGTGAGAACTGTAGAAATTCCATAATTAGAAACTATATCTGCAAGGGCAGAATCAAAATTCTGAGCATTAGGATCTGTACAACCAGTAAACGTACACGATCCGTCATCAGTAGTAGCTTGATTATTATAATTTTCTGCTTGAGGAATAGTACATCCAAGTAATCCTTCACAAATGTTTGAATTTACTTGACCAGTAAACGTAATTCCATTCTGAGCCAATAAATCCATATACTGCTGAATCATAGAATCAAAGTTCGGATCAAAGTTTCCAAAATTACTTTGGTTACAACCTTCAAAGATACAAGATCCATCTTCATTTCTTCCAGCTTCAAAATTCTTAGCTTTAGGATTTGCACATCCAGGTAATGCTCCACAATCCTTAGGTTGTAAAACACCGTGCCCATAATTTGCAAATGCTTCTCTAATTTTTTCATCATCGTCGAAATTAGCAGAACCTTCCACCTGACAAGCTGAAAATATACATACATGATCAGGGTCAGCTGTTGCATTTGGATTATAATTGTCAGCCAACTCTTCCATACAACCTGTTACATCACCACATTCAAAATTATTATCAAATTGTCCAGTTTGATTTAAACCTAGAGAAGTTAAAATACTTACATAAGAATCAATCTCTGTCTGACAAGATGGATCAAAGTTTTGAGTACCTTCAGTAGCACAACAGTTAAAATCACAAGACCCATCTTCTTTAACACCTGCAACATAATTTGAAGCATTTGGATCAGCACATCCAAGTTTTGGACCACAATTATGATTGTCTTCTAAACTTCCAGTAGAAGGAAGTCCAAGACCAGATATCAATGCTGTATATCCATCGATTTTACCTCTACAAGTATCATCAAAGTTTTCAGTACCCTCTGTAGCACAACATAGAATAGTACAAGATCCATCTTCTTTATGATTATCTTCAAAGTTATCAGCGTCTGAATAAGAGCATCCAAGTGGAAGACCACAGTTATGATCATTACTTATTGTTCCTGTGGAAGATAATCCAAGTCCATTTAAAATTCCTGTATATACATCTATTTTTGACTGACAATTTGGATCGAAATTTTCAGTACCTTGTGTAGCACAACATTCTATATCACACGTTCCATCTTCATCAGCCATAGAGTTATAATTACTTGCTTTATCGTAAGCACATCCTTTTGGAGGCTCACAAGCATCTGTAGTTATCGAGCCAATTAACTGGATACCTAATCCAGATAAAATTGAACTGTATGTATCTGCAGTTGATTGACAGTTAGGATCATAATTAGCCATACCTTGAGTAGCACAACAAGAGATAATACAACTTCCATTTTCCTTCGCAGCAGAGTCATAATTGCTTGCTTTATCATAAGCACATCCAAGGCTTGGACCACAGTTATGACTATTAGAAATTGTTCCATTACTTGTAAGTCCTAGACCAACTAAAATAGTAGTGTAAGTATCAATCTTTGACTGACAATTCGGATCAAAGTTTTCTGTACCCTGAGTTGCACAACATTCTATATCACAAGATCCATTTTCCTTAGCTCCATCAACTGAATTCGAAGCTCCTTCATAAGAACAACCTAATACCTTACCACAGTTAAAATCGTTAGACACTGTTCCAAGAGAACTTAAACCAAGGCCTGAAAGAATTGCATTATAAGTATCAATCTTTGTCTGACAGTTTGGATCAAAATTTTCTGAATTAGAATCTGCACAACAATTTATATTACATGTTCCATTTTCTTTAGTATTTGCTTGAAAATTTTCTGCGTCATTATAAGCACATCCAAGAGGTTCTCCACAATTATTTGTAGAATCTATCGTTCCATTAGCCGTTAAGCCTAGACCAGATAAGATTGTCGTGTATGCATTGACCGCAGTTTGACAGTTAGGATCATAATTCTCAGTTCCCTGAGTAGAACAACATGAAATATCACATGAACCATCCTCTTTAGAATTAGAAACAAAGTTCGTCACAAATGAGTTATTAAAATTACAACCTAGTTTAGGTCCGCAACTAACTCCAATTTGTCCTGAAGGTTGAAGATTTAATCCCGCTAGCATAGCAAGATAGTTATCAATTTTCCCCTGACAACTTGGATCATAATTTTCTGTTCCAGGATCTTTACAACACAAGATATCACAAGATCCATCCTCTTGAGATCCAGCTTGAAAATTAGAAGCTTGATCATAAGAACAGCCTAACTGCTTACCACACTCAAAAGAATTATTAATATTTCCAGAAGAAGTTAGCCCCAAAGATCCAAGTAGTGAAATATAAGAATCGATAGTAGTCTGACAAGTAGGATCATATCCTGAAAAACCTTCTTGCGAACAACAAGCAATATTACATTTTCCATTTTCTTTAGCTGGTCCATTGTAATTTGAAACATGAACACTATTTAAATTACAACCTAGAGTTGCACAATTATTTGAAGTTGTTGAGATCGTACCAGTAAGTGGTGTACCTTGACTGTTTAGCATAGCTTGATATGCGACTTGAGCATCTAAACAAGCTTGATCAGTATTAGATTGATCAGTTCCTGTAGGACACTTATTACAAACTATGTGACAACTACCATCATCTTTCTGAGCAGAAGAATCAAAATTAGAAGCGCTTTGATTAGTACAGCCTAATTTGAGACCACAGTTATAGTTACTATCAATTGTACCAATTGATACAATACCTAAACTTGAAAGAATTGAGTTATAAGTAGAAATTTTACTTGAGCAAGTTGCATCGTAGTTTTCATGGCCTTGCTTAGCACAACATTTCACATCACAAGAACCATTCTCTTTAGAACCAGCTTGATAATTACTTGCTTGATTATAATTACATCCAAAATCCTGACCTTGGCAGAAATTAATATCTACTGATCCAATAATTGGTACATTGTGATAAAAGATTTTGTTAATTAGCAACTAGAAAGGAATCAGATTTATTAGAATCAGAACAACACTTAATAATACATGAACCGTCATCTTGTCCTGCAGCAGGATTATAATTTAGTGCACCACTATTAGTACAACCAAGAAGAGCACCACAATTAAAGTTATTAACGAGAGCACCTTTTACAGGAATACCCATAGATTGAAGAGTTGCCTTATATGAATCTATTTTACCTTGACAGGTAGGATCATAATTTGAAGTACCCGGAGTTGCACAACAAGAGATATTACAAATACCTGATTCAACAGACCCTGCTTGATAGTTTGAAGCATTAGAGTTAGCACAACCTAAAGGAGCTCCACAGTTTTGATCTCCGCTAATATTACCACTAGCTGGAAGACTTAAAGCTAACAATATTTGATTGTATTCATTGATTGCTGACTTACAGCTTGGACTGTAATTTTGAAAACCTTCTTTAGAACAACAAGGAATGTCACAAGATCCATCTTCTTTTTGATTTGCACCATAATTAGTCACAAATCCATTATTGAAGTTACATCCATTCACAGGATAATTACAATTAAATCTATTATTGTGATTTCCTGAAGGAGTAATTCCTTTTGCAGATAATACTCCAAGGTATTCAGAAATAACTGAATCACATTGTGGGTCAAAATTCGTTGCAGTTGAATCACCACAACATTGAACATTACATGATCCATCTTCAGCACATAGAGCACATCCCTGAGCCCCAGGTTGAACATTTGTTACATATCCAGGCTTATGAAAATAACATCCAAATTTATTTCCACAGTTTTTATCATTTTTAAGTGTTCCAGAAGAAGTAACACCAAAAATAGTTAAGTTATCTTTATAAGCATCAATACCTTGTTGGCAGAAAGGATCATAAAATTCATGATTTTCTAGACCACAACATTCAATATTACATGTTCCATCATCTGTTGAAACGTTTGGATTATAATTAGAAGCCGCTGGAGAAGTACAACCTGCAGTTCCTGCACATGTTGTAACTACTGTTCCAGTATGAGGTTTACCGCCTAAAGAATTAATATAATTATTATAAACATTTAAGAAATTCTGATCATAATTTGAGTATGTGTTTTCATTACATCCTCTAAAACTACATGAACCATTCTCAGAAGTAGCGCTAGGATCATAATTAGTAACGTAAGGGCTATTAAGAGTACAACCTCCAAGAGGTGTTTTACATAAAGATTGATTTCCTAAAACTTGACCACCATGCTGTGCTACATATGCTTGAAAAAATGCATGATCACCATTAAAAAATTCTTGATATTCAGATTTATCACAGACTTCAAATGTACAAGGCCCTGGCTGAGAACAACTTGGTCCAATATAATCAATTGCATCTTGATGACAACAACCTTGACCATATTCTTTTAGAGTTTTACATAAAGTTGAATTACCTACGATATTTCCACCATGAAGAGAAGTATAGTGACTATATTCTTCATGTTTTGAATACTCTACATAATCAGCCAATGGACAAGCTTCAAAATTACAAGGCCCAGGATTTGCAGTCATGACACCTGCTATAAAATTACTTGCTTCTGAGTGCCTACAAGCATCACCATAAGGAACTGTCGTTCCAGGAGAAGAAGAACTATTTCCTGTTATAACATTCGTGTTCTTATCAAAGAGATGAGAATTCCCTGAACATCCAATAAGAAAAATCAAAATAAAACTTGAAACAAGTGTTCGCATACGTACTACCTTTATAAATAAATAAATGTCTCTTTGATTATATCGGTAATAAGCACTAGAAACTTTAATAATGAGAATTTTTCCTAATAAGGATGTTTTTACAAGGACTTATATGTCTCGAGAGGAAAGAATTGCCTGCAATAAATGTTGGCATTGATAGTGAAATTAAAAACCTAGGGTTATACCACCCTGAAAGACAAAAGCATTTGAGTAAATTGATTTGTTTTCATCATGAAGAATGTCATAAAGACCTTCAACTGAAAATCCAATACCTTGTGATCCTGTTCTGAAACCAAGGCCAACAAACCACGCAGGGACTTCTCTTTTCGCTGAAACAGTATTTCCAATTTTCTGCTTAAATCTTAAAAACTCATATTTTGAAGTAGCATAAAACTGAGGATGAAATTTATAAATTGCAAAAGCTCTAGGACCAAAGATTGATTGGGACAACTTAGTACTTCCTCTAGAGTCAGATGAGTAAATATAAGTAATACCTGTACCAATACCAAACTCATTATTAACTCTATAACCAACACCTGGTGAAAGTTGAACTTGAGTAATATCTCCAAAACTAAATCCAACATTTCCATTAAAAAACAGACGATCTTTAAAAGTTTCTTTTTTTACAGGTGGCTTCTTCGAAGGAGCAAAAGTATGTTTTTCGTTAGCCATTAGTCCAAAAGATATTAATAAGAATAAATATTTCATAATTAGATTATGACTTATTTTTTAGACAAAAAAAAAGCCAGGGCAAAGACCCTGGCTAAAACCAAACAATGTCGGTTAATTAAATATTTACGTTTAACTTTCTTAAAGTATCGTAAGTAAGAGCACCAACAGAAAGTCCGTTCTTTCTTTGAAAACTCTTGATAGCTCTTGCAGTATCAGAACCTAAGATTCCATCAATTTTACCAGGGTTAAACCCAGCAGCCTTAAGTGCTTTTTGAACCATAGTAACATTAGTTGCATTTGCATTTGTTTTACAAAGAATTTGCGCCCATTCAGTTTTTGAAGCTGAAACAAGTTCTCTTTTTGAAATTTCTTTGAATTTAGCAGCAGTAGTAACTGGCTCTTTTCTTGCTGGTTCTAATAATTTTTTAACTCTCATTGTCTTAGTCACAGCTGGAATAGTTTTCTTATCAACTCTAGCAGGAGTATCTACAACTTTCTTTCTTACAGTTTTATATACTGCAGGAATTTCAATTTCTTTAACACCAGCTTCAGTATCCATTACAGTTTCTTTAACTGTTTTATAAACTGCAGGCTTCGTTACTAAACATAAAACACTATCAGTATTTGAATGATCTAAAGCTCCAGACTCACCCTTTTTCCAAACTTTTGTTTCAGGCTTAACCATAATTTTCTTAGTTACAGTTTTATACTTAGGTTGAGTTTTAACTAACTTAACACCAGCTTCTTTTACAAGAACTTTTTCTTCTACATACTTGTAAGTAGCAGGAATAACTTTTAGAACTTCTTTTGCTTCTTCAACAGTAACTGTTTCATTTACGAAACCATACTTTGGAGGAATAGTTTTGTAAGTAGTAGTTTCAGGCTTAACCATAACTTTTTCAGTTGTAGTATTGTATTTTGCAGGAGTAATAACCTTAGCAAAACACTGACCTGGTTGAGCGTTAGCAGGGATATCTCCACCACCAAGATTTGCTGTAGTCACAGCAGTTTCTGTTTCGTTATTATTAGCGAAAACAGAGAAAGACATTAAAATTGCCATTAAAATAAATTTCATCGAAATCTCCTTAGTAAAATTCTCAATTAATGAGTCTGGCAAATGGTAATTCATCAATTGAAGGAAGGCAACGATAGGGGCGTCTTATGGGGATTTTATTTATAAACAAGAGACATGTATGGCATCTAGGAGTTTTTTAAATCTTCTAATTCTTTTGAGATCAGCTTTTCAGAGATTTCTGGAACAACTTTCCAAACTTCTTTTACTAATTCCTCATTAAGGATTTTTTTAAGAATTGAATCCAGTTCAGGTTTTAACTTTTCTAATACTTCTAGAGATATTTTGTTTTTGAACTCTTCTCGGAGCTCATCTTTAATCTCAGACTTAATTTTAGAATAATCTATATTTGAACTTACTTTACTTTCTTTAACCGGAAGATCTTCTGAAATTTTATTTTCATTCGAACGAAACATAAAGGTTCTTGTGTTTTCATTCCATAAATCTGTCTCTAGCTCTTGAAGAATTTCTTTTTTCAAATTCTCAAGTTTCCTAGCGTCTTCTTCGGGATCAAGTTTAGTCGATTCTGGAAGCACACTTAACTCCTCAACTAAATTATTATCACTCTCACTAAAATCATTTGACGGATATTCTAAATCATCTAATGAAGGGAGCTGAGAACTCAATAATTCATCAGTGGAATCTTCAATAATATCAGGTAACTTTAATTCATTATTTAAATCTTTAGGAATTTGCACCTCTTCAATTTCAGATGGAAGAGATACTTCACTTTCAATTTCTGCATTTAAATCAATCGCTTCAGGAACATCTATTTCATTATCCAAAAGGTCTGGCAAAGAATCGGCATTTAGCTCAGAGGGTAGAGAAGTCTCTTCTAAGTCATCTTCAATAATTGAAGGAAGTTCATCCAAAGAACTATCATTAAAACCTGGGTTAAAACTTTCTTGATCTTTCTCAAGAATCTCTGGCAGCGCCATTCCCCATTCTTCTTCATTTTCTCTGTGATCGATTGGAAAAGCCTCATCAAGTTTTGGTAACTCCTCTGGCAACTCATCTTTTACCATCCCTGGCAGAGAAATAGATGTATTAGTGTCGACTTTAGAAATC
>JAHDHG010000150.1 GCA_020631435.1 Bacteriovoracaceae bacterium
ACACGATTTGAGAGCATAAATAATCATATCATGCTCATTATTTTAAGTTGAGTGTGCCATCAATAAACTTAAACAATTATAATAAATACTATTTACTGACATCAATGTCCGACTAAAATCATTGTAAACTTTTTGTTAGCAAAACCTTTGAACTCTGCTTTTTTTTGAGTACCATCAAATAAATTAATCATTACAAATATTAACTATTTGTTAACTGACAAAAGGAGTAACGAATGAAATTACTTTCATTAGTAGCGGCAATGATTTTATCTGTGGGAGCAATGGCTCATCATGGGTGGACACACAATTCAAATGCAAACTTTATTTCTAACACTGGTAACTCAGAAGTTATGGCTCTAGGTTTAGGTCACAACTCTTCTACTAGAATTGGAAAACACCACGATTATAGTTTCGATCTTTTCGGTAACTACAATTATGGTGAAGATGCTGGAACAAAAAACTTAAACAACTGGATGGGTGGATTTAAAATTGGTAAATTCTTGAACCCTAAAACTGAAGCTTATTTCCAAGAAAAATTTCAAGGAAATGAATTTGAAAACTATGACTTCAGATGGATCAACGAAATTGGTGTAATTCACAACTTTTTTGGTGCCGCAGCTTCAAGTGCTGCTGCTGGATCAGACGCATCTGTTGCTGGAAAAGCTAAAGATGCAGCTGATGCTAGTGCTGGTATGGATCCTGCAAAATCTGGCTTAACTTATGGTGGTCACTTTTTATATATTAAAGGTGCTTATCAGTACGCTTATGAAGATTTTGGTCTAATTGATCCAAGAGTTGCTGACCCAGATTGGAGTAAAACAAGACATAACGGTGTTTTAGGTCTTGGATATGGAACAAACCTTACTAAGACTTTAGCTTTTGCTGCAAAAGCAGACTGGATTAAAACACTTGGTGGTGACGGAAGATCTATTATTGAAGGTTCTGTTGGTATCCAATCTAGACTTTCAAAATTATTTGGTTTAAAAGCTGAATACTTATTTTCTTATAACGATAAGTTAAGCCTTATTGGTCTTGAAGACTACTCAAGTGCTTACGTAATATCGTTAAACGCTAATTACTAAGAATCTACTGAGATTTTAAATAATTGGAGCAGGTCATTGACCTGCTCTTTTTTTTTGACAAGCCCCCTCAAAATCAAGTAACTTCTATTTACTAAATATCCGAAAAATAAATGTGCACTGGTAGCTCAGCTGGATAGAGCAACCGCCTTCTAAGCGGTAGGTCACAGGTTCGAATCCTGTCCGGTGTGCCATTAAAACCAATAAATTCTCCAAGTTTATTTTTTATGTCATAATCATCTCAATGCTAAAAGCCAAAATCATCAAATCAGCCAGAAGAGAATTCGAATGTCTTATCTTAAAAGATAATATTTCAGTTCCTGCAAAGGCCAAAGGTCTTCTTTTAAAAAAAGGTGAGCTAGTTGTTGGTGACTACGTTTATTTAGAAAAAGAGAGTGATGAATACTTTATAAGTGAACTAGAAGCTAGAAAAAACACGATCTATCGAAGAATCATTAGAGAAAATAAAATCAAGACTATTGCAAGCAATGTAGATCTCATTGCAATCATATGCACCTCTTCATTACCTGAATATAAAAGAGGGCTTATTGACAGATATCTTCTAAGAGCAGTTCAATGGGAGATTCCCGCAATTGTAATTTTTAATAAAATGGATGAAGCGAATCAAGACTTCAATCTAGGCTTTGAATCTAAGAGACTAGCTCCACTAGAAGTTCAATGTTTTGCAACAAGTGCGAAAGATTTAAACTACAAAGGAGACTTGCTTCCAGGGAATATTGACCTTCAAGAATTTCTAAAAGATCAAACTATTATTTTTCTTGGTCAATCAGGTGTAGGAAAAAGCTCTTTAATCTCTATGCTTTCAGGTGAAAAAATCCAACTCAGAGCAAATGAATTAGCGAAAGTTGGAAAAGGCTCTCATACAACTACTTGGAGCGAACTTATTCACCTTGATTCATTCGATGTCATAGACTCTCCAGGAATACGAACGATGTCTATTCAAGATGTGTCAAAAGATGAATTATCTGAACTGTTCCCAGATCTTGAGGATTATTTTATTAGATGCAAGTTTAAAGATTGTCACCATGAAGAAAATACTAAAGGCTGTGCATTTTTTAATTCTAAAAATACCGAAATGGTCTTATCCAGACTAGATAGTTTTAAAAGATTTAAAAAAGAAATTATCGAAATTCCTGAGTGGCAAAAAGATTAAGAGTCTATCAAAAAGTCCTTAAATCGAATCTCCTGTATCTTCAAAAAGAGGAATCATTTCTTCACTGTTTGATTGATCTGATCCATGTTTAGGAATTTTTTTAATCTTTCTTTTATCACTAACTTGAGGTCTAGGAATACCTTTTTTAAAATCTTTCAAGTCTGGAAAATCAAAAGACTTTTGAGAATGCAACATTCCTGGATCTCCAGGTTTCCCATTTTTAAAAGGAAAGAAAACTTTTTTTATAATTTTATTTTTCTCTTTAGATTCAGAAATTTTGCTATTTTTTGACGTGCAATCTCTTGGAACAGGAAACGCTTCACTTATCGATTGAATAGATACAGACTTTGAAGTTCCGTATTGAGTCTTATTCTCCTTCTCAACTTTAACTTGACCTGAAACTTGGACTAGATCATTTTCAATTTTTAAATCTATTTGATTATTTTGAGGAATTTTAATCACAAGGTATCTACCCTTACCAGTCTGTTCCCAATCGTACTCAAATTCTTTTTTCATCATTCCTGAAAATGGAGAAATTTCAAAAAGATCTTTTCCTATTCCATACATTTGATTGATATTATCCTCATCTCCAAAGAAGTTCTCAAACATCTTCATCATTCTCTGCTCCATTCGGTCAAAAACAGAGTCAAAAGCGCTATCGTCTTGAGCGAGAGTTAGGCCAGAAAAAACCAAAATAAAAAGGACTATTTTTTTCATATCTTAAGATAATAACTAAAGAATTTTTGTCAATATCAGAGCTTTTGAATATACGAAAACATGACATCTAGGCCATCTAAGATGGGAGCCGGGCCTGGTTGTAAGAATATAGCAGGATCCAACTCATAAATATGATTGTGCTTTACAGCAGAGATTTGCCCCGCTCCTTTTCTATTTCTTACTTCATCAATATTGGCCTTTTTCCCACACCAACAAAGAAAGATGATATCAGGATCTTTTTCAATGACTTCATCCCAATCAACAAATCTCTCTTTAGCAAGTGAGGAATTCACTGACCTCACATCAAATATATCCTCTCCCCCACAAATTTTTATTAACTCACTCACCCACTTAATTCCTGAAATCATTGGCTCATCCCATTCTTCAAAATAAACCTTAATTTTCTTTTTAAGTAGCTTTGATTTTTTTGAAACTTCTTCAATTTTAGATTTAAGTTTTTGAATTAAATCGATACCTTCATTCTTAGCGTCAACTAAAAGAGACAATCTATAAATCCAATGAAGAATTTCATCAATAGATCTCTGATTAGTCACCAAGACATTTTTACCAAGCCCTATTAATTCTTTTGCTATTTCTTTTTGAATATCTGAAAAACCGATAATCAAATCAGGATTAATTTTTAGAATTTTATTTACATCTGCTTTAATGAAGCTAGTAACCACAGGAAGGGCCTTGGCTTCAACAGGTCTCTCTACAAAACAAGAGACTCCTTTGATCAGGTTTTCTCTGCCTAAGAGAAATAATGTTTCTACACTCTCCTCTGTTAAGCAAACTAAAGAATTTACATTTCCATTACTCAAACTCATAAATTTATCGATATAATCTTAACATGAAAATTCTTATCACACTGCTTTTTTTATCTTTGTTTTCTTTTTCTCAAGATGGAAACAAACTCGTACAAGTGACAATTAACAACTTCCAAGAAACAAGTAATCATGAAGAAGTTGTTTTAAGATTTATTAATGAACCACACTGGCATACTTATTGGAAAAACCCAGGAGATTCTGGCTTACCAATAGAATTTCAATATTCCATAGATGATAAAGAAATTTCTCATGTGGAATATGAATGGCCTACTCCTAAATTATTTAAAGAAGATGCTGACATTTGGGCATACGGCTATGAAGGTACTCAATTCTTTTTTCATAAAATTTCTAAAGACAAGCTGAAAGATGCAAAAAAATTAAATCTAAAAATTAAATGGCTTGTTTGCAAGGATGTATGTATTCCTGGAAAAAAAGAATTTAGTGCACTTATTGAGGGCGGTAAACTTAATTGGCAAAACGATACATTTTCGCCCGATAAAAAATCTTTATCTAGCTATATTGAAAACCTACCTCAAAAAATAGATCTTAAAGATTCTGAATTTTCAGTAAGTCTATCTCATATGAAGGAGCCTGATGTTCTTGATTTATTTTTTAAGAGCTCAAAGTTTAGAAAAAAGAAAAAAGACTCAACTTTTTTAATTCCTTTTCCTTCTAAACTTGTAACTTTTGGTCATGAATTGATCTCTCCTAACAAAGCAAGATGGAAAGAAGGCAATATTAAACTTGATTGGGTAGGAAATTATCAAGAACCGGAAGTTCCTTTTCCAAAAGTTGGTAAACTCACTTCCCCGATAAATCTAAAGTTTTTAGTTCAGGATAAAGACAAAGCTTATGTCATTTCAAGGAATATCTTTGAGATCAAACCATCATCAAATTCTGCACCAATAAAAAAAAAAGTAGAAAATGAGCAAGATGCCTATTCAATAGGTTGGATTTTATTATTTGCATTCCTCGGAGGCTTAATTCTAAATCTTATGCCTTGTGTTTTACCTGTCATTTCGATGAAACTCTTTGGGCTGATCAAATCGAAAAAAGGAACACATGCTCAATTAGTTAAACATAATCTAGTCTACTCTTTAGGAGTAATTTCTACATTAATGTTACTTGCTTTAGTCATCATCTTGTTAAAACAAGGTGGTGAGCAAATAGGATGGGGCTTTCAACTTCAAAGTCCAGTTTTTGTTGCTTCTTTATGCACTGTTTTATTCGTGATGACTTTGAACTTCTTTGGTTTATTTGAATTTTATACTCCTGGTGGAAGATCACTAGGAAATGTAAAAATTGAAAACTCCACTCTAGGAGATTTTCTTGCTGGAGTCCTGACTACTATTTTGTCAACTCCATGTAGTGCTCCTTTTCTAGGTTCAGCTCTTGGATTTGCTCTTACATCAACTTCTACAATTATCATTTTAGTATTTTTTATGATTGGTTTAGGACTTTGTGCCCCCTTTTTACTCACTTGTATTTTTCCAAGTATATTAAATCTACTTCCAAAACCTGGAATGTGGATGGAGAAATTTAAATACATCTTAGGATTTACACTTCTTTTAACTTTAATCTGGTTGATGGATCTTCTTCATTCTTTAGTAGATTCTGAAACTTTACTCTTTAGTATTTATCCTCTTTTTGCATTTATTTTCTTTTATTTCTTTTCCAAGAAAAAAATCTCAAAAAATCCTCTCTTCTTAGGAGCTTTATTTTTAGCAATGGGATATTTGGGTTATGAGTTTTATACTACTCATCGGTCTTCTGTTGAGCTGAGCACTTCAAGCTCCTGGATTAATTGGAATGAAAATATTACTTCTGAATATCAAGATCAATCAAAAACAGCTTTTATTGATTTTACAGCAAAGTGGTGTTTAACATGCCAAGTGAATAAAAAAGTGCTTTTAAATACTGATAAATTTAGTGAAT
>JAHDHG010000151.1 GCA_020631435.1 Bacteriovoracaceae bacterium
TGATCAACTCAAAAGATCATTTTAATCATCACAAATATGTTAAAGGAAATTATGGATTGTATTTTCAGTTTTGGGATAGAATCTGCAATACTGAAATTAAACAAGCCTAAAAACAGACATTCGACATTACTCCAAAAACTAAGACAGTCAACTTTGCCTAGCTGTTAGAAATAAGAATATTTGATAGAATTAAATAAAATATTCAAAAGGAGAAATAATGAAGTTCATATTATTTTTATCAGTTTTATTATCTTGTTCTTCAATTACTCAAAATAAATTAACCACTAAAAATGGAACAGAAGAAATTCATGCTGTCGAAGAAGATTCTACCAGAGGTATTGCTTCGATAAGGAGATCCAGAAAACCTAGAAGAAGGACAAGTTATAGAAGAAAGCCTAGAAGTACTTCTAGGAAATCATCTGGAAATCAAAATTTTTTGTTTGAAATCACTCAATCCGATGTTGAAGTTAGGAGCCGACGCCCTCAAACAAGTAGTGGTGATTTTGAATGCGCTCCAGGATTTGAAAAAGTTTATGGTTCACCAATTGATTTTACAAGAGAAGATGAAAATTCAAATGCTTCCCTACATTGGCCCAACTCAAATTCAAATCCAAATTATCCATATCCAGGAACACATGGATTCCAACAGTACTGCGTTGAAGAAAATTCTTGTAAAACTGTAACTTGCTTTTCAGTTGCACCTGGCTCTCTGGGAGGTGCTATATTCTTTTGTGCTGACAGTGAAAGGACAGCACAAATTCAAGAAGATTATTCAGACCATGAATATAACTTACAAATAGAAGGAAGTGGAACAATGTGTAAATGGAATAAACTAAAACCTGGCGGAGTTCCATTTAATATTCCTCATGTCTGGATTTTTACTAATTGGACTTCGGCCTCAGGCTCATCAAACTAGTTTCATTTTAAAAGGGTGCTGACGTATTTATCAGCATCCTCTTCACTAATAAAAAAATAATTATGCTCGATCGTCCCCTCAGGGCCAATCACTATATTCCATGGAGTTCCTCCAGCTCCATACTGAGCAATAACTACAGCTTGATCATCTTGGGCCATGGGAAAATCAAAACCATATTCTTTTCTAATTTCTTTAAGTCCTTCTAAATTATTTCTCTCATGACCATAAGAAACCGATTGAATACCAAAGAACTGAACATCTTTTCTGTTTTTATATTTATTATAAATTTTCTTAAAGATCTTATGACTTTTAGGACAACCTGGACAAGTTTTAATAAACACATCAATAAAAGTAAGCTTTCCCTTAATGTCTGCTAATCTAATATTTTTAATTCTCTCATGCTTGGAGTTATACCATTCTAACCCAAAGAAATCGGGTGCTTTCGACACTTCTTTTTTTTGATTGTCGTTTTTAGTACGAATTTTTGGGGCCTCATTATTTAAATTTTTACTAGGAACCTCAGACTGACTAGGAGCTCCTGCTGATGCTAAAACCACTTCTTGTTTTTTTTCAGAACAAGACAGTAAAATAAAAACAAAAAATAAATACTTCATAACTTCCTTACAATGAATCAACAAAAGATTTTAATTCTTTAAGACCCTCTTCTGTACTGATCACTTCTTTATATCCAAAATCATCAATAGCTCTTTGATGAGAAAAATAATGACTCTTTGATAACTGCAATGAAACAAATCTCGTCATCATAGGCTCACCTTTCAGACTAAAAAAATTATAAATTTTTTCTGAAACGGTACCAATCATATAAGCAAGACCTGCAGGTATTTTTCTCAACTTAACTTTTTTAAATTTTAACTCAAGAATAGATTTAATAAAACTCCATAAATTAACTGGCTTTAGTTGTCCTATAAAGTAGGCCCTACCACCATAATTAGCATCTTCAATCATTTTCTTAAAAACTAAAATATGTGCATGAGCTGCGTTTTTAACATGAATAACATCAACTAGATTTTCACCATTTCCAATTTGTCTGACTTTATTATTTCTATACCGCTCAATAATTCGAGGGACAATATGATTATCTCCATTTCCCCAGATGAGATGGGGCCTCAAAGCAGCAGTTTGAAAACCTAATTGATTTGCTTTTAATACTTCTTTTTCGGCCAAAGCTTTTGATTTCGCATAGAAAGTAAGAAATGATTCAGGGTAAGGAAGATCTTCATTACCATTTATAATTGAATCCCTATCAAAAACTACACTAGGAGTTGAGGTATAAATAAACTGTTTTACCCCATATTCTTTTGAAGACGCTAAAAGATTCTTAGTTCCTTCAAAGTTAATACTTATGAAATCTTCTTCTCTCCCCCATACACCTGCTTTAGCAGCTGTATGAAAAACAACATCAAACTGATGAGCTGAAAAAACTTCTTTAACATCAGAAGCTTTTGATAGATCACATGAGATATGATTAAACTTCAACGTATCAGGTTTGCTTCTAGATAAAAGATAAATATTTTCAAACCCCATACTCTCTAGCTCTGAAGCTATATAAGAACCAAGAAAACCTGTTCCCCCAGTAACCAGTATATTAAGATTCAGATTTTTCAAGAGAAGATCCTAATTCAGTCCTATCGATTTTAATATTATGTCTAGTATCTAATGGAAAACTTTCAACTACAAATAAATTCTTTATATGTTTAGTTTTCTTGAAGTTTTTCGCGAAAACTTTAAGCTCCTTAAAGAACTCCTCTTTTTCGAAATCACCCATTTTTTTATTCTCAACAATTTTAACTGCTAAAGATGGTTCATCATTTACAGAAACTAATGCCGATTTAATAATCTTCGGATGAGAGTCAAAAACACCTTCAACCTCTATACTATATAAATTTTCATCTCCTGATTTGAGTGCATGTTTTGATCTTCCTAGGTACCAAAGTCTACCCCAATCATCGATGTACCCTAAGTCTCCAATGAAATGAAATAACTCTCCTGTACTTAAATCTTTAGAGTTTTTATTTGCTTCTTCATTTTTGAAATATTTTTTAGAAGTCATAGGAGAGCTCACCCAAATTTCTCCAGCTCCATATTGATCAAGATTTGAATATTGATCTTGATTTCTAATTTCTACCTTAACCTTTTTATAAACATATCCTACACAAACCCCTCTACCATCTTTTGTCAGACTAGCCGTTTCTTTTCTAATCATCTCATCAGAAATCAAGGATACTGGTAAAGACTCAGTTGCTCCATAAGGTGTAAAGATCTGACAATTAGGAAGTACTTTTTTTAAATCAGTTATAAGCTCATGAGAAACTGGTGCTCCAAACATTGCAAGTTTTTTAAGAGTTTCAATTTTCTTTTTCTTTGAAAGTAAATATTTTGATAAGGCCGCCCAGATGCTAGGTGACCCGTTAGCGAAATGGATATTATTTTTTTGCAACTCTGCTGCTAATTTTTTTCCATTAGTTGAGGCAGGTGCTCTCGCATCAATAGATTCAGGTAAATAGGTTGTGAGTCCAATTGCTAGGGAAAAAAGTGCAAATAATGGAAATCCTGATAAATCATTTTCTTCTGGTACTAAACCTAACATTTCTTTTAAAGCTGTAGTTTGTTCAATAAACATTCTCATCGAATACTCGACACCCTTGGATGGGCCTGTAGCTCCTGAGGTATAAACAATACATGCTACATCATCTTCTTTGTAGGAATATGCATCAAACACGTTCGATCTATCTTTTAAAATTTTCTTTAAAGATTTACCGACTAATCCCCCATCAACATTAATGATTGTTTTGATTGAAGAAAAATACTTTGCCTTCATTTTTTTTAATAAAATAGCTTTTGATATCCCAATTAAAGCAGTTGCTTCAATATTTTTGATATTTTCTAAAAGTTTATCGACTCCCATTCCTGGATCTATAAAAACTGGAGTTGCACCAATTTTAAATAATGAAAAAGTAATCGCTATTAGGTCTACACATGTAGGAACTAATACTAGAACTCTGTCTTGAGAAGTAATTCCGTTATGACTAAAAGCATTTGCAAAAGTATTAATCTTTTTTTCCAACTCATCAAAAGAACAAATAACTTCTTTATCTTTGCCTATTCCTAAGAAAGTACTTTGTTTTTGAATTATTGCTGGAAAGTCTCCTGAGTTTTCAGCTCTATCTGTAATAAAATTTGCAACATTCAACTTATAAACCTTTTAATTAATTCTATACATTCATCTTTTTTATCTTCAAGAATATAATGATTCCCATCTTTAAATAATCTTTTCTCAGCATGAGGAAAAATAGTTTTAATTTTTTCATAAAACCCTAAATTAAAACAAAAGTCTTTCGCTCCCCATAATAATAAGACTGGCTTTTTAAATGCTCTCGCCTTCATTTCTACATGATCTAATTTTTCTCTTGTAGGGTGATCTTTTTCCATTGGAATATCACTAACAAAATTATCAATCCCCTGCCTAAGATCAGAACTTTTATAAGGAAGAGTATACATTTCTTTTTCTTTGGTATTAAGTCCCTTAGATGTGGCCATCAAAAAAGAAGCTTTTAAAAATCCATTCATCGTTTGATTTAAAAACGTTCCAATAACTGGCAATCGACAGATTGCTATTCTTTTGGGAATATCCAAACTGAAAAAACAGGCAGTATTCATTAATACTAAATTATTAACTCTTTCTTCAACTTCTACTGCGACCCCTGTCGCGATAGCTCCTCCCCAATCATGCCCAACAAGAGTAATGTTTTTTAGATCTTTTTCTTTTATAAATTTTAAGACATGCTCTATTCTATCTTTTAATCTCCAGAATTTCTTACTCCTAGAAGATAAACCACAATTTAAATGATCAATGGAATAAGTCTTAAAATTTTTAGAAAGCTCTGACTGAAGGAATCTATAGTAATACACCCAGGTCGGGTTCCCATGTAGCATGATAACTGTTTGTTCTCCCTCACCCTTTTCAATATAGTGCATAGAATGTTCATCTATAGAAAAAAAGCTTGATTCAACTTTAAATTCATTTTTAAATTCAGTTGGAAGCCTTAACATGGTTTTAACTCCATCATTAAAGTATGTAGCCCTGATCCAATTCCCAAAAGTCCAATTCTCTCATGATGAGTTAAAAAATTATCATCCAAGGCCTTAGACAAAGCAGAGATGATCGCTGATGAACCTGAATTTCCGAATTCGCTAAAAATTGAATAATCAAGATCATTTCGAATCTCTAAAGCTTCAATTAGTTTTGATCGATGAACATCTCCAACCTGGTGAAGAATATATTTATCAAAAGATTTACCGTTAAATTTTGAAAAATTCTTTTTAGCTAAGCTAATTCCTTTCTTCAAAAGCTCTTCAGAGTTGGTCTCCATGAGTAAGACACCATCTTGAACTTTCCCTTCGCACAAAGAATTTGCAGAGCTATCGCTCATTGAATGAAGATCTCCAATCTCCCATAAAGAATTATTCTTTTCGCTACTAATCCATAGAGCAGTTCCCGCAGAACCGATAGTTAGTGAAGCCAAATACTTCTTAAGCTCTTTTCTATTGGGTGTATTTTTTTGAATAACTTTAATAGTATCTAGCAAGAGGTCTCTACTATTTTCTCCTGAAGTGAGTAATATATTATTCGCCATTTCAGACTGAATTAATGCTTTTGATATTTTTATTGCATTCATCATTCCTAAACAAGCATTAGA
>JAHDHG010000152.1 GCA_020631435.1 Bacteriovoracaceae bacterium
GACTAAGTTTTCTGGAGGCTATCAGGTTAGAATTAATCTTGCTAAAAGTCTTTTACAAGATCCAAATCTTCTCTTGTTGGATGAACCAACAAATTACTTAGATATAGTTTCCATGAGATGGCTTAAAAATTTCTTAAGATCATTTCCTGGAGAGCTAATTCTCATTACCCACGATAGAGATTTTATGAATCAGGTATGCACACATACCTTGGGAATTCATAGACAAAAATTAAGAAAAATAAAAGGTGGGACAGATAAATTTTTAGAAAAGATAAGAGAGGAAGAAGAGGTCTATGAAAATGCAAGGCTTAATCAAGAAAAAAAGAAGAAACAAATAGAAAACTTTGTTAACAAATTTAGAGCGAAAGCAAGGCAAGCGAGTTTAGCAAGTTCTAGAATGAAGATGCTTGAAAAAATGGAAGAGTTTAATAAGTTAAGTACTGTTAACTCAATGAACTTTAAATTTAAGTTTCAAAAGTTTCCTGCAAAAAAATATTTTTCAGTTGAAGACCTACGATTTGGATATGATTCAGACATGTTAATTGAAGATCTTTCTTTTGAATTATTTAAAAAAGATAGGATGGCAATTATTGGAAAAAATGGAAAAGGGAAATCAACACTTTTAAATTTAATAGCAAAAGAATTAAGTCCGAATGCTGGAGAAATAAAGCAACATCCTCTTTTAGAAGTTGGGTACTTTGGACAGACAAATATCTCTAGATTGAATTCTAAGTCAACTGTCGAAGATGAAATTAAATCTACTGACCCTTATCTCTCTCTCACTGATGTGAGGACTATTTGTGGAACAATGATGTTCAGTGGAGATGATGCTAAGAAAAAAGTCGAGATCTTATCAGGGGGAGAAAAGAGTCGAGTACTTCTAGGTAAAATTCTTGCGAAACCTTGCAATTTGTTACTATTAGATGAGCCCACTAATCATTTAGATCAAGAGTCAGTTGAATCTTTATGTAAAGAATTGGATGAATTTGAGGGTGGCGTAGTATTTGTAACTCACTCTGAAGGCATGTTAAGAGAACTAGCAAACAAGTTTATCGTTTTTCATAGAGATAAAGTTGAGTTGTTTATTGGTACTTATGATCAGTTTTTAGAAAAAATAGGATGGGAAGAAGAGATAGAAGAAAAAAAGGTTGTCACAACTAAGATCACTCAAAAAGATTTAAGAAGAATGAAGGCAGAATATCAGAATGAAAAATCTAAAAGGTTAACTCCCTTAAATAAAAGAAAAGATAAAATTGAGAATGATATTATGATCTTCGAGGAACAACTAGAACAAAATACTAAAGGCATGATAAAGGCTTCGGAGGAAGGAAACGGGGATCTCATTCAAGATTTATCAAGAGATGCAAAAGAATTAGAATCAAAGATAGAAACAGGTTTTACAGAGCTTGAAAACTTAGAGGAAGAAATTCAAGCTATTGAAAAAAAACTAAAAGCACAATTTTCAATGATTTTTCCAGTCCAATAATAACTTTCCAAAGGCCTTTCCTTGTTCTAGATCTAAATGTGCTTGGGTGACATCTTTAAAGGAATAGACTTTTCCAATATTTGGCTTTAGATAATCACTTTCTTTTAATGCTTGGAATGTTTTAATTAACCACTTTGGATGATCAAAATAATTTAAAATATTAGCACCGCTAATTGTTCTATTTTTTTGAAGAAAAGAAAAAGTGTGAAAAAAAGGTGCACCGATTAATGTTTTCAACGTCCTTGCTAGAGATTTTTTCCCATCTTTCAAGATAGAGTTAATTCCAAGAAGAAAAAGATGACCTCCTAAGTCCAGGTGATCAAGTTGAGAGTTAATTGCTTTCCTGTCACCTGAAGAATTTAAAATGAATTTAAAATCTTTATCTGGGAAATCAGTAAATTCGCTACGTAGAATGGGTTGCGCATTATATTGAGTAATATATTTAAATTTCTTCTCGGTAGTACTTAAGCCGTATGTTTCGGCTCCCATTTTTTCAAGCATCTGAAGTGCAATTGAGCCAATTCCACCAGTAGCGCAATCTATCAAAACTTTATCGCCTTTTTTTAATCGAGCAATTTCAATTAACATAATATAACAAGTCATAAAGTTTACAGGTATTGCTGCAGCTTCTTTCATATTTAAATGAGTTGGTTTTTTTAGTACTTGTTCTACGGGAACTATGACTGAGCTTGAATAACCACCAAATCTTGTTCCAGCTAATACTTCATCTCCTACATTGTAATTTTTAACTTCAGATCCCACATTACTGACTACGCCAGAAACTTCATAGCCTGGTACAAAAGGTTTTGGTGGTGCATCTTGATATAATCCAACTCTCATCACAATATCTGCATAGTTGATACCTGAATAATGAACGTCAATTTCTATTTCATGTTTATCTAGTGATTCCTTTTGTGGAGTTTTTTCTATGTCTAATGATTCAGCTGAACCATATTTATTTATTAGGATAGAAGTTTTCATAAACCTATATTAATTGAATTGTTTTGAATCTAAAATAAAAAGGCCCTCAGAAGAGGGCCTAAGTAATAAAATGTATAATTAAATTATTTAACTAACTTATTTAATACTTTTGATGCAGCTTCTTTACCACCAAGACCGATAGCAATTGCTCCACCAACACCTAGAGCTACTCCAGCAGCACCTAGAAGAATTAAAAATCCATTGCTAGAGATTTGATTAGCGATTCCTGCTTTATCTAAGGCCATCACTCCTGAAAGAATATAGATAGCGTATTTCGCAAATTTCGCAACACCTGCATTTGATGAAAGTGTCTTTTCAGCAAATCTTGCAGCCACTGTACCAATTAATAAGATAATTACTGCACCTAAAATACTAAAAAATCCTGAAGTGAAGTTAGCAAAAATCTCAGATAAAAAATCAAGATTTAAAACATTGATAGCTTGAGTTAAAAAGATAACACAAACTGAAGCAAACACTACATATCCAATAATTTCAGATAATCCCTTTCCTTTAAATGAATTTGAACTATAAAGTCCAAGCTTTTGAGGAAGTTGGTCAATACCACCAACTTTTAAAACGTCTACAAGTAGGTCTTGAATAACTTTTGCTAGTAAAACACCAATACCTAAAAGAACAATGGCAATTAGAATATTTGGAAAAGTAGAAGATACTTTTTCAACAATATTTTCAATTGGCTGAGAAACACTCGGTACGTTTAATGCTCTGAAAGCTACTGGAAGAATCATTAAACCTACAAAAGTAGCAGCAGTAGTAGTGATGACTCTTGATAAAGAAGTTGAAGAACCTGTAAATCTTCCTAAGTTTAATTTTCCATCAAGATCAAAAGCCGTAAAAACACCATCTAGAATTGACTTAACAATAATAAAACCAAAATAAGTTGCTGCTAATCCAATTCCAAAGCCAATTAGGTTTGGAATGAAGCTGGTGATTTTTCCAAGAAGTCCTTGGATCGGCTCAATTGCAGCTGAAAATCCTAAGATTTCACATGCATTCATGAATGGGAAAAGCATAATTACCCAAAATACAATTTTTCTAACACTTTTTTTAAGCACGTTCCCTTGAGCGATACCTAAATTTTTTGCAAATTTACTTTTAGGATTTAAAAAACCTAGTGCTCCTGCTGCAACACGACTTAAAATTTCAGCAACAATCCATCCAATAAGAATTGTTAATCCTGCCATAACGTATGGATTTGATACTAACCAATCTGGAAAGATTGATGCTAGTTGATTAGTTAAATTACTCATGACTTATCTCCTCGTAACTATGAATAAATAAAATGTAAGATAACTAAAGAATATAGAATAATTTATGAAAATACTAAGGTTTGAGAGCTATAAATTAAAAAATAGTCAGTGGTGACGTAATAAAAGTTGTTTACCAGACTAATGTTTTTAAAACACTCATCTCTTCCATGGCATATTTAATGCCTTCTCTACCAAACCCACTAGCTTTAACTCCACCAAATGGGAAGTGATCAGCTCTGAATGCAGAACCATCATTAAGAATTACCGTTCCAACATTTATCTTTTTGAATACTCTTTTTGCTCTAGAGATTGATTCTGTAAACACGCCGCATTGAAGTCCATAGGCTGTTGAGTTTACTTCATCTAATAATTTATATTCATCACTAAATTTAAATAGTGGAATCACTGGGCCAAATATTTCTTCTCTAAATACCTCTTTTGAGTCCTCTGTAACTTCAAAAACTGTTGGCTCTATCATGGCATCAATTCTCTTTCCACCACAAAGTAAGTTTGCTCCTTTTTCAAGAGCTAAATTTAGACTTTCTTCAATTTGCATTGCTGAATTCAAATTAAATACTGGGCCAAGATAATTTGACTCATCTAATGGATCACCCATTTTTAGATCACTTACTTTGGCTAAGAGTTTCTGCTTAAATTCATCATAAACATTTTCGTGAACAAAGATTCTTTTTGAAGCGGTACATCTTTGCCCTGAACATCCAAGCCTATGAAAAATGACTTTCTCTATTGCAAGATTAATATCAGCATCTTCAAAAACAATTAGAGCAGCAACCTAGTTCAAAAAGATGTTTTTTATAGACAAGTTGCTTGCTAATTATATCTGCGGTTTTATTCCCGCCAGTAAAGCTTACTATCTTTATTGCTTCATGATTAAGTATCGATGAAAAATCTTCATTGGAAGGGCAAATTAATGCAATGTCTTGATCAGTCATTCCAGCTTCTAAACATAAATCAATGAAGAACTTAGAAGACAAGTAACATTGAGGATGTGGCTTAATAAGTGTCGAGTTTCCCATAGCAAAGCTTGGAATCAACTTATGAATTGCAAGGTTAATAGGGAAGTTAAATGGGACAATAGCTAGAATGACTCCATAAGGAACTCTATGAACTAATCCCCACCTAACATCATCTCTATTCGAACTATAATTCTCTGTGCTCAAAAGCTCAGAGTTATGCGATCTCATTAGATCTACACCTACTTGCATTGCAAGGATTCCTCTGGAGATTTCTCCTCTGGCGTTTCCTAATGTTTTTCCCATCTCCTTAGATATTAATAATGCAAGTTCTTCTGAGTTTTTTTGAGTAAGCTCAATAAGTTTTTCTATTATTTTTGATCTTTCAAAGATTGTTGGGAGATTATTGAAATCTTTAGAATCTAATGTCTCTATCTTTTTTAAAGTTTCTTCTTTAGAAGTGAAATCAAAACTTCCGATTTCTTTTTGAGTAAATGGGTTTATAATGCTAAATGAATTCATACAAAGTTTATACCATGAAAATAGGTCTCTGTTCATTAAATAAATACACAACTCTTTTAAAATTTTGTATCGAATTAGGTGCCACAAGGAATCAAGTTAAAAATTTTTTAAGTGCTAAAGAAAGAAATAAAGAAGTCCCCAAAAGTGAAGAAATTAATCTTCCTATAAATATTTTGAATTTCCTTAAAATTAATCCAAATTATTCAGAAGGGAAAATATCTATTATTGCTGAAGGAGATGATC
>JAHDHG010000153.1 GCA_020631435.1 Bacteriovoracaceae bacterium
GAACAAAGAATAATGAATATTAGTAAGATTCTTGGCATGGGAAGGTAATAACACGTATAACGCGCCTAGTCGATTTTAAAATAAGAGTATTGTAAAAAATAAAGTGTTTATAAAATGAACAGAATTGTAAATTCTGTAGTATCTAGTCTGATGCAATCAGATTTAGTGTATTATCTGCTTCGTGAGATATCTATTATTTATAATCATGGTTATAAGCTGTTCTAAAAAGTCCGAAATTGAGCCTTTGAGCCCTTCAAGGTCAGTAATTCAAAACCTAGAAACACAAAAGATTAATATTAAGTATCCTTTAATATCCGAAGATCTTGGATATTATGATGACGTAGATGTTATTGGGAAAAGCACTAATCCTATATCAGGTGTTTTTAACGTTTTTAAAGGGGCCCTGTTTAATTTTGCTGCGAGTGATTTAAAAAGAGGAAAATTAAAAATTAATACAAGTCTGCTTCTTCCTAGAGAGCTATATCCACATATTAAATCATTAAAAATTAAACGAGCCTTTTTTGTTCTAGATTCTTGTGTTCATATTTCTGGTTGTGAAAGAAAGTTTGGAAGAAAAGCAAACTTAAATTGGCTAGGGAGTATGCACGCTGGAATGTCACATGATATGGAAGTAAAGCCAGAAGATGATGGTATCGTTCAGCTTATGTTTCTTGGAATTTCAGGAGACTTTAGAAAGTTTAGAAAGTTGGTAGATGATCTTTTTGAAAGAAATTATGTAGAGAGATCTAAGAAAGACTTCACTCATTTAGCTAGGTTTAGACCTAAAAAATCAAAAGTAAGTTATATAAGAAATCATTTTCTTATTAAGTCTGATGAGATTCAGATAAGAGAAATCATTGGGTATTTAAAATTTCATAAGAAAAAATTAAACATTAAAGAGCTATCGTCTTTTGGGCCGACATTATTAATTGAGACTAGTGATGATGGGAAAGAGATGTTTAAACAATTAAGAAATGAACAAGAATTTGTTCAAGTTTTATCAACAAGAGGACAACTGTTTGCTCCTATTAGGTGTGATACTACTTTCTGTGCTCAAATTGATGTCAATTCAGACACTGAAATGATGCCATTTTTAAGGGATGAAAGAGACCTCAATGTGCATTTATACATAGATGTAAATAAAGTTCCGAAATTTGATTTCACTTATACTGGTTTTATTGAACTAGAGGGACAAATTTCTGTTGATCCTATTGAGTAAGACCCTTATCCTTAGTTTATGCAAGCAAATGAACAAGAATTGTTTCTTGGTGTTTTTGATATTCAAGATGCAAAAAGAATTCAGGCCATTTTAAAAGAGCGAGAAGTTCCAATTAGACTTCAACACAATGGAGAAACTTGTGGAACGGGAAGTTGTAGTGTCAGGGTTGAAGTTTGGGGGCAGGAGGAGAATAAGGCAGAGATCATCACTTTTTTTCAAAATGAACAAGCAAAAAATTTGGAAGGATTAAACTTTGATCCAGAATTAATGAATTCTGTTTATGATCCCAATGCAAAAGAAGTTACTTGTCAGGCATGTGGCTTTAAATTTTCTCCAGATAAAAATGAATGTCCTGACTGTGGATTGTTTTACGGATGAAATTCTTCTTACTTCTTTTTTCTTTAAGCTCTTTTTCAGTGATTCTAGATTGCTCTCATAATGGTTTTTCTTATAAAGAAAAAATTTCGCAAATGATGGTGGTTACTTATAAGAAAGATCCTAAATTTGCTGAATATTTGGCAAAAGAAAAGTTGGGCGGAGTAATTGGTTTCTCTTATGATCTTTCAAAATATAAATCTGTGAATGAGTTAAAAAATGATTTAAAAAAACTTCAAGATAAAAATAATAACTCACTCTTTCTTACTATTGATCATGAAGGTGGATTAGTTCAAAGATTAAAAAAATATAAAGAACTAACCTATATCCCTTCAGCGAAAGTTGTAGGAAAGTATTTAGAAACACTTACTCCAGAAGTTGCAGAGAGCAAAGCATATGAGTTGGGAAGATTAATGGGCTCTGAGCTAAGATCAATTGGATTTAATTGGAATTTTGCCCCATCTTTAGATGTTGATCATATGATTAAAGAAAATGTTATCTCAAAGTACAATAGAGCTTTTTCAGATAACCCAAAGTTTTTAGGAAAGTATGGATCATTAATTATTAGAGGGATGGAAAAATATCTTTTATCGACTGCTAAACATTTTCCAGGACAAGGAATCAGCACTATAGATGCTCATAACGGTATTTGTTATGATGCTAAAACTTGTCCTAAGTTTAAAAAGCAAGATTTTATTCCTTTTAAAGAAGCTATTAATTCTGGGGTATCTACTGTAATGATTGGGCATGTTTATTATGCGAATATGGATAATAAACTAGCGACCTTTTCTCATAAAATTGTATCAGGTTATTTAAAGCAAAAATTTAATTTTAATGGGATAGTTGTTTCTGATGACTTTACGATGGGTGCCTTAGGAGAAGTTTTAGGGATAAAGTCATTAAATTATCGCTTAGGAAATTTTCCAGGGATTATAGGACTTGCAGCAGAGAAAGCAATTAAGGCTGGGATACATGTCTTGGTTATGTCAGAATTTGGAAAAGGCAGAAGAGAGCTTCAGGTAAGAGATTATTTATGCAAAAAAATTTCTACAGATAAAGAGTTAAGAGAAAGAATAGACCAATCATTTCAAATGATTTCAAACTACAAAGAAAAAATTAAGCTCAACAATCAAACAGAGTATAAATATGGGAAAGCTTTTATTAGGAATATGGTGTCACATTTAATAAAAAAATATTCAAAATCCCAGGTGAAATCTTGGGATAAGAATATATTTAAATATTATTACTTTTAATTTATCTTTCTTTTCGTCTAAATTGTCTGACAGATTTACTTCTTTTTTTTATAACTTCAAAATTCATCCTTCTTTGTTAGACTTTTATTAATTATTTTAGTCAATAAGGAGAATAAAAATGCCAACAATTCTAAAATGGATTATTGGATTGATTGTATTTTTTATTTTTGGCTATTGGTATGTTCATAAAGTGAAAGCTCCAGAACTTAGGCCTTTAGTACAAAATAAAATTAATGAAAATCTATCCAATGAAAACCTCTCTCACATTAAAGCAAATGTTGATTCTGGACTTCATGTTTCTTTAGACGGTGTTGTTTCTAATGAAGATGAGAAGTCTAGGGCAGTAGAAGCTTGTAAAGTTTGTGGAAATGGGGATGTCAACACTGATGCACTTCAAGCTGGATCAATAGATAAGTATAACTTTTTTGCTGAAAGGTATATTGATCCTAATGAAAGAGTATTATTAAAAGGCCTAGTTCCTAACCAATCTGTCAAAGATGCAATCTTAAAAAAAGCAGAGGAGCTGTATGGAGCCGGTAACTTTGTAGATCAGATAGAGGTAGAAAATTTCAACTCTTCGGAAGTTGCAAAGTTTCAAAATTTAGCGATTGCGGCTCTTCCATACTTGTCAAATTTTAATGGTATTTCATCGCTAGAAATGAATATGAAAGAAACAATTTATAAGGGCCAATATAACCAAGTGGGATTAAACGAGGTAGTTAAAGAGCGCCTAACTGGTGTTGGTGGTTCTTCTTATAATGTAAGCTTTCCAAGTGTAACAATTGTGACAACGACTATTGCTACAACAACTTCTACGATTGCTAAAGTTAATTGCCAAGAAGAAATTAATTCATTGCTAGCTGGAGAGAAAATTTTATTTAATACATCAGATTATTCTGTAAGTAGTGATAGTTTTTCTTTACTTAGGTCTTTAGCTTCTAGTTTAGGGAAGTGTCCAAAGTGGGGGGTAAGAGTTGAAGGTCATACCGACACAAGAGGTAAGGCAAGCTTTAATCAAACTTTGTCTGAGAATAGAGCTAATGCAGTTAAAAATAAATTAATAGAATTAGGTGTAGGATCTAGCAGAATAGATTCTAAAGGTTTTGGAGAGTCAAGACCTCTAAACCAAGAAAGAAATGCAGCAGAGTTGGCTGCAAATAGAAGAATTGAAATTATACTTCAAGGAGAATAAAAAATGTCATGTATATTAACATCTATATGGTTAGGATTATTAATAGCCTTTCTTTTGGGATTACTTTTAGGATGGTGGATTTGGGGATGTTGTAGAAAGAAAAAATCTACACATGTAGAAACAAGAGATGTAAGCACTGCAAGTCTAGCACCAAAGGCAGCACCTGCGCCAAAAGCAACGGTTCTTCCAGCAGGAATAAAGCTCAATGATCTTAAGATTGTCGAAGGAATTGGTCCTAAAATTGCTCAAATTTTAAATGATAATGGAATCAATTCTTGGGTTGAATTGGCGGATGCAAGCCCTGAGAAAATAAAAGAATTTTTAACAGAAGCTGGGCCAAGATTTCAAATGGCAAATCCAGGTTCTTGGCCTAAGCAAGCTCGTATGGCGGCTGACGGAGAGTGGGAAGCTCTTAAGAAGTGGCAAGATGAGCATGATCACGGTAGAGAATAGTAAATTTAGCAAGGGCACTGACTTAAGTCTGTGTCCTTGTTTTTAAGCATTTCTTGTCTTTAATTCTCTCAATCATTTAATTTGGAATTTGTTAGTTTCTTAAATTTAAGATTAAAAAATCATTGTTTTACATGAATATCTTTTATAGGCAAGAGTCAATTATTTTTACACTTATATAAAAATAAATGTGCGCTTTTTGTAACTTTTAATGGCAAATGAGCGTCTAAAATTAAGACATTAATATCTTTTTTTCATTCCTCTCATTTTAGAGGTTCAAAATGTGCTAGAAAATATCATCATTACAAGGAGAAAAAATGAAAAAAATTATTTTTTGTATGCTTATTAGTTTAGGCGTTTTTAGTCAGTCTGATATCTCTTTTGGGACTCAGGCAAATGAATCAAGAGATGGATTAAATCAATTTTTTGTAAGATTTGATGCAGATGATCTACATGATTCTAGTTTTGTTAAATATCTTATTCCTTCTGGAAGTGTAGATATTGGTTTTATGAATGTTGGGAACAAGAAGTATTTTCTTATGAGATCATTTAGAGCAGATGCTCAGGATGGAACGAGACTTGATTCTAGCAGTGGTACAATTACAGATAATTCAAAAGCTAACTGGACTCATTATGCAAGATCTTGGAATAGTGGTATTGGATTTAGTGTTGGAAATGATAATGGTACTTACATTAATCCTCACGTTAATATTGGGTATACAAAAACTTCAGCTGCTGGTGATATTAGAAATAAGTTTTTCTTTGATATGATTAGAACATGGAGATCTTATTCATTTTCTCCTAGTGTTGGATTAAATGGAAATATCAGATTTAGAATGGGATCAAGATCAGCATTAGAATTTTATGGAAATGTAACAGGGACAATGATTACTAGTCATAGTGCTAAAAAACAGAGAATCCTAACGGATAAAGGTTTAAACATGTACGATCCAGCTGAGCATGGAGAAA
>JAHDHG010000010.1:0-4157 GCA_020631435.1 Bacteriovoracaceae bacterium
AAATACATAAAACCTGAATCAATGATGATAAAATTACTGAAACACTCTTAATTTCAATTCCAAAAGATAACCAAAAGCTAATTCCAATAAAATAAGTAATTGAAAAAAGTGGGTACTTTTTAAAACTTTCTTTCTTATAAAAAATTACAACTCCAATACAACAACAAATTGAAGCTAGAATAACGAAAGGGTGATTTGAATACTCGTGCATAACTATTGATCTTATCTCCAAAGTTCATTACCTTCAAAATATGAAAGAACTTGAACAGTTAATTAGAGATGTTACGGACTTCCCTAAAAAAGGTATCGTTTTTAAGGATATCTCTCCTCTACTCGAAAAGAAGTTCCCTGAAACAATTGATGCACTTGCTAAGATCATTCAAAATCAGGATTTTGATTCATTTGCTGGAATTGAATCAAGAGGCTTTATTTTCGCAGCTGCTTTGGCGCAAAAAATGAACAAAGGCTTCATACCCATAAGAAAAAAAGGTAAATTACCCCCACCAATTACTTCAGAATCTTATCAACTCGAATATGGAGAAGACACCTTAGAAATTTCAACGCTCTATGATCAACAAAAAATTGTTATAGTTGATGACGTTATCGCTACAGGAGGAACCCTGAGAGCATCCTTAAATCTTGCCAGAAAAGCCAATCTTGAGGTTGCATCAGTGCTTTCACTCATAAACCTTAAGTTTTTAAATAATCTAGACGAAATCAAAGCACCCATTCATTCTTTGTTTGAATATTAACTTCTATAGACCTATACTAGCAAAAAACTATATTTAAAGAGTAATTATGACGCGGATAATCTTATTCACTATATTCTTAAGTCTTTGTGCATTTTTTCTTAATCTTGCTGGTTACAGAAAAGCACATGACAAAGATGTTGTCTTGAATAGAGATCATCTCATTAAAACTCTAGATAATTATAAAAAAGAACAAGAAGCTAAACTCTTAGCGAAAACTCAAAAACCTCAAGTTGAAAAAAAAGAAGAAGGTTTAAATCTTGAAGATCCAAAAATCAAAGCTGCTATCGCTGTCTATACGGGAACTGGAAAATGTTCGAGCTGCCACGGTGATCAAGCACAAGGTATTGAAAGCTCAAAGGCCCCTTTACTAGCAGGACAACACGATTGGTATTTAATTGATCAATATGCTCAACTTGGTGAAGGGAAAAGACCTGCCGAATCAGCAGTCATTGCTGCTCACAAAGGTTTATCTGATCAGGAAATTAAAGACGTCTCAAAATACATTTCTCTACTTCGAGTAGAATAAATATGTGAAATACATTTTTCTTTTTTTGATTTGCATTAAAGCAAATTCTCTAGAGATTGGAGAAAGATTAAAAGTAAGACTTACCAGCATTGGACCAGAAAATGTTATCTGGATGAACGTTGGAAGAACTGATCATATCGTTGATAGAGAACATGTAAAAATTTATAAAGGTGACATCTTTGCTGCAAGAGCTATCAGCGTTCGGGTAAATTATAATAGATCAGCTTGGAAGGTATATAGAGTCGTGAACCCTGAGCTTATCAACATGAATGAAGGACTCACTATTAAATCAATTCCTGTTAAAGATATCGCTTGGGAATATCTCGAGAAGCCCCTGCTTCATTATAGAAAGATAGCTGTCGATTTTGCTATAAAAGATACTCGCCAGAGAAAACATGATGAACCTTTCCTTCGTACTCATAACCTAGATCCGAGTACCTTACAATAGAATCACCACCCTTGGACTTAAACTCTCTTAATGATTTTTCTTCTTTTGAATTTAAAAATACTGCAGTTGCTAAAATCCCTGAACCACAAGAAAGAGTTTCGGCTTCAACACCTCTTTCAAAAGTTCTAATGAACACCTGGTCATTTTTTAATTGAAAGAAATTTACATTTGTTCCATTTTGAAAGAATTCATGATGTCTATAATAAGAACCTAAAGAGTTCACTTTGAGATTTTCAATATCTTCTACTTCTAAGCAAAGATGTTCAACTCCAGTATTAACAAAACCACATGATCTAAACTCATGCTTAAAAGGAAGATCAGTAACAATTTCAAAACTAGTATTTGATTCATCTAAAATTAAAGTCGAAATATCTGAATCAACTAGCCCTTGGTAAATCTTTCCAGCAAGTTCAAACTTATATTCTCCGGTCTTAGAATCAACAATATGGTGATGAAAAAAATGAAGACAAGACCTTACTCCATTTGAGCACATATTAGCTGTGGAACCATCGCAATTAAACATATTGATTTTAAAATCGCATTTATCTGTACTTGAAATCACCAAAAGTCCATCCGCACCAATTCCAAAGTTTCTATGTGTGATTTGAATAATCTCTTCTCTCGAAAGGTTTGAATTTTCCAAAATGATAAAATCATTGCCATTAGCAGAATATTTATTGATTTGAAGGCCCATAACTTAGATTAGCATCAGATTTGCCTTTAAACTATTTTATTCCCAAATTGACTTGAGTTAGATAAAATTCAAAGTCTAATCAACAATTTTTAGGGATCATAGCTCAGTTGGTTAGAGCCCCCGGCTCATAACCGGGTGGTCCCTGGTTCGAGTCCAGGTGGTCCCACCATAAAACCCACTCTTTTGAAGTGGGTTTTTTTATAAACTAGGATCAAACGGCAGAAGAGGCTGAATTGAATCCTCTTGAGATTCAGTCTTAAACTGGACACCCAAACCAATTAAACGAACTGGCTTATCTCCTCTTTCAAAACCTTGAATAATTAATTGTCTAAATGAGCTTAATGAAAAGCTCTCACTTGAAGAAGAAACGGTCGTCTGGTTAAAATCAAAAAATTTCACTTTAACTACTAAAGATTTAAACAAAGATTGATCCAAGTTTTTCTTTTTTAATCTTTCTTGGAGCTCTTCAAAAAGAGGCTCTACATAAGGAAGCAGATTTTCAAGATCTTCTATGTCAGACTGAAAAGTTGTTTCTACACTTAATGATTTTCTTTCTCTGGAAACTTGAACATCACGATTATCGATTCCTCTGGAATAATTAAACAAACTATCTCCAAAACTTCCAACAATACTTCTAAGCTCGATCCGGGAGTATTTTTGTAAATCACCACAAGTCTGAATCCCTAAGTCATGTAACTTTTTAGCTGTTACTTTTCCAACACCAAAAATTTTCTTCACAGGTAAATCAACTATAAATTTATCTATATCACTAGGAGTAATAACAAATTGATCATTAGGTTTTTTCCAATCACTTGCTATTTTTGCCAGAAACTTATTAGGAGCAATCCCGGCGGAAGCAGTTAAACCCGTTTCTTCAAAGATTTCTTTTCTAATATTCTTGGCAATTAAAGTTGCACTTCCATTAAATTCTTCAGAATCAGAGACATCAAGATAAGCTTCATCTAGAGATAAGGGCTCTATTATATCAGTATACCTTCTAAATATTTCTCTTATTTTTTGAGATTCTTTTTTATACTTTTCAAAATTAGGCTTTACTAAAATTAAATCCTTGCACAGCTTAAGAGCCCTAGATGTTGGCAGTGCTGCCCTTACGCCAAATTTTCTAGCTTCATAATTAGCAGTACAAAGAACTCCACGTTTAAAATCTCTAGAACCTATCCCAACAGGTTTGCCTCTTAAACTAGGATCATCCCTCATCTCAACAGATGCATAAAAACAATCCATATCAATATGAATAATTTTTTTCATAAAAAAAAGGGGAAGCATTCACTTCCCCCTATTGATTACAAATTTAATTTTTAAATTATAATTCCATGTTGTAATTTAAAGCAAAGTTCCAACCTGTAGTATCCATGTTGTTTTCTTGATCTAAATAAGTAGCCATTGCAACAATGTTAGACTTTGTATTGATGTTGTATCCAGCATTGAAAGTTCCAGCAAAGTTAGGATTTGAAGTATTTCCTGGATGAGTCATAGTCCCCATTAAACCAGCAAAGAAAGAAGGATTGATATGGTATCTAGTTCCTAAGTTTGTGTTAAATGCCCAGAAGTCTTCAAGAGCAGCAGTCTCACCTGAAAAGTGATAAGCTCCACCAAATCCGATCATTCCTTCCCAATTAGGATTGATTCTATTTGTGTGATTGAAAGTTAATCCAGCTTGATTATTTCCTCTAAATCTATTGTTCTCAACAATAGATCCATTAGTTGTAGATTCTG
>JAHDHG010000010.1:4167-5506 GCA_020631435.1 Bacteriovoracaceae bacterium
GGAGTTCCAGTTTTTGGACTGAAGTTTACAACTGCGTCCCAATTAAAAGTATTAGAACTTACGAATCTATTCGTCCAAGTAACGTTTACATCTCTAAGACCCGAAGTCTCAGTTGTCTGAGTACCTGCAGTTTCAGTATCAAACATATCAAATCCTACATTAACACCTAATGTATTATTCTTTATGATTCCGTAGCTCATACCTAGATCGAAACCAAAACCAGTATCTTCTGTAGCAGTTCCTGTTTCAGTCATTAAATAACCAGCTGTAGCATTAAATGCCATCATCTTTTCACCTGGAAGGTAGTTAAGATTAGAAATAGAAGTCGTAGAAGTTGCGAAAGATAATGAAGCAACAATTAACCCTAAAAGTAATTTCATTTTTTTCTCCTTTATAAATGAATAGCTAGATTCTAAGTAAAAATACCTAATTGAAAAGATCGATTAAATAAAATGAAATTAGCACAGACTCTATTTAGGTAGTTTTTACCTTTAAATTTATTTTTTTTTGCTTCAATTTAAAATAATTCATGTTCTATAGGTTCTTCCTTCTATTCTTATTATTTTTCTCAGCTTCTTCTAAGTCCTTAGATGTACATGAATTTCAACTTGAAGATGAATTAATTCAAGACCTTAAATATGAAATAACAACGACCCTATTTACTCATGAAGATGAACTAAGTGCAGCAATCAAAAAACATAAAGATTTATTCGCTAGCAAGAACATCAAATCAGAAAATATTCTTGGAATTACTGAACATTTAGAAGACTCCAGTTTCAAGAATGTAATGAGCTCTGTGAAAGAAAATTTTTCTGACATTACTTTTCACAATAACACTATTCACTCTTCAAGTAGAGATCCTAGTTCCGTAAATTCTTTATATAAAAAAAGAAGATTTGTATTCACATCTGTTAGATTCTTTGGAATTTTAGGAATCAATGCACTAGTGTTTTATGTTTCTAAAGAAACCAATGCTGGCGACTTAGCTGTAATCATTCCCAAGGTCTTAACTACTGCTGCAATGAGTGCCAGTATCCAGTTTTACTCACAACCCTTTAATCGTTTCTTATCAGAATCAACTAGACATAAATTAAAATTAAAACTAAACAAACGATTTGGTATTAAATTTAAATCATTGGAAAAAGCATTAGAATCAACTGATAAAACAAGGACCGTTAAATCTAGCTTCTTTAATCAAATTGCCAAGTGGGGATTGATTGAAGAACTTTTCGTTGCGGCTCAAAAAGTTGTCGATGTAATACTAAAAACTCAGTTTGATCTGGGTGATGGTTTTGATATCAATGACACTAAATCTTTATCGAAAAGTTTTATTAAAGCT